>DATIWD010000027.1:0-4194 GCA_035519565.1 Gemmatimonadales bacterium
GTCCCCTGCAACGCCGCCCGGATCTTGGCCGCGTGATGATAGCTGTGCCGCACCGCGTGATCCTCCAGCATGAACTGGGCGGTGAGCGGAGCGTCGGCATTGAGCGAAAGCGTCGCCGCCCGATCCAGCTCCTCGTCGCTCAGGGCCCGGATCGCCGCCGCGGCTGCGGCAGAGTTGCGCCGGACCGCCTCGATCGCCTCCGTCTTGGTGACGGTGTCCTGGTCCTTGGCGTGCTTGGCGTTGATCTCGTCGATCGTTCCGGAGGTCACGCCAACCACCGGTTCTCCCTTGGCCATCACCTGGGCCAGCTGGATCTCCAGCGGGTACATGAAGGCTACGTGGTGTACCACCACGCCGATCTTCCGGCCGTCCCGCGGAATCCGGGCGTTCCACTCGGTCTCGGACAGCCCGCTGGCCAGCGCGATGAGGGCATCGGCTCCCTCCTCCAATCGTCGGGCCAGGGCATTGGCACGGTCGCTCACGATTCACTCTCCTCTCAAGGTGTCAGGTGTTCTGGCTCGATTCACTTACACGATCTCATGGTTCCAGGGCAGCGCCCGGCGTACCAGCTCCACTCTTCCCCTCAGCAGGTGATAGATGATGGCTCCCAGGCACAACCTGCCGACGACCACCGCGGCGACCGCCAGGCCGAGGAAGATCTCGATCCCCAGCGCGGCTCCCGGCGCGGGAATCAGCAGACCGACCGCGATGCTGGCCGCCAACGTCCCGGCTTCTGCCTCCGCGGCGCGGCGTGGCGCCGGGGCGAGCGGCACCATCGGCACCCCCGGGCGATGAGCGGTCAGGCGGTTGTGGAGCGCCGTGATCGGATTCCAGCGCGGGAGGAGCGCGTTCGACCAGAGCACCAGGGCCAGCGATCCGAACACGGCCGGAGACTCGAGCACAGCACCCGTCAGGACCCAGAGTCCGACCACGCGGGGCTGGAACAACAGGGCATTGGCGAACGCCGGAATCGAATGCACCTGGGCCGGGTCGAATCCCAGCTGGATCACGAAGTTGCGGTCGGCGTGTCGGTACCATTGGTGCCACCGGGTCCGCAGTCCCGGCTCCCTGATCACTTCGGCGCGTTGAGTCATGGTCTCCCTCCTGCTCTGGCATTCCGCTTTGACGACTCCTCAATCCACCACCACCTGGACGTCGAGATACTCACTCACGACGGTAGTCCGGCCGTTGTCCGCGATGTTGTTCTCCGCGAACAGGCGAGTCAGCGAGTCGCGGAGCCGGCTGGCGCCCTCGGGGTCCGTCGCCTGGAGCGTGGTCACCGTGGGCCCGTAGCAGGTCGCGAACAGCTCAGTCACCGCGGCGGGGCCGAACGGAAAGCTCAGCTCGATGGTCCGCCTGACCGAGACCACCGACCTCGCCTCTGCCCCAAACCGGGCCTCCACCACAGCCTCCTTCCCCCACTCGAGCGAGCTGGGCACGCCTGAGGGTGGCGGGACGACCGCCACGTGGGCCCGCAGCATCTGGCCGACGAATCCCTCCGCGGTCCAGTTGGCCATCGCGATCCGCCCGCCAGGCCTGGTCACCCGAAGCAACTCCGCCGCCGCCTTGGCCGGACGGAAGGCGAACATCGCCCCGAACATGGTGATCGTGGTGTCGAACTGGCCGTCGAGGTAGGGCAGCGATTCCGCGTCGCCGACCTCGAAGTTGACGGCGACACCCGCGGTGCGGGCTTCGTGCTGGGCTTCCGCGATCAGGTTGGGGGCGATATCGACCCCGATGACTCTGGCGCCCGCTTTGGCAGCGGGAATGGCCAGGTTACCGGTTCCGCAGGCCACGTCCAGCACCGCCTCCCCGGCTCGAATCCCCAGCCGGGCGATGAACTCTTCGGCGCCGGGCGCGAAGCTCCGCGCGATGGGCAGGAAGTCACCCGAGGTCCAGACCCGTCGGGCCCGGGCGGTGAGCGGGTCCTCCGACCAGGGCCGGATCTCTCCGGTGCTGGGGCCGCCCGCGGTGGAAGTGCTCTCGGATTCCATGGGACTCCTCCGTCAATGGGTTCGAGCGCGGGTCCGTCGCGCGGGAACCATTCTGCGAAGGAGGACCCGTTTCCCCAATGACCGAGCGTCCCGACTTCTTGTCCGGGAGTATCGGTGTCGCGATTTCTTGTTCGAGAGTCCGGTGGACTTGCCCCAGCGTCTACGGACGGTAGCCGGCGCCCACCCGTGACACCTTAGCGTCGGTTCGGAGTCAGCGGCTGGCCGGGGGTTGGGGCTTGGTGTGAGAGGAACTCAGGCAGGGGTGGTGTGGCGGCCGTCGCGCCAGGCGCCGGGAGCGAGGCCGGTCGCCTTCTTGAACGCACGACTGAACGCGGCCTCGGAGTCGTAGCCGACCTGGGAAGCCACCGCGGCGACCTTGGTGCCGCTCTGCGCCAGCAGGTTGGCCGCCACCTGCATCCGCCATTGGGTCAGGTACTGCATCGGCGGCTGGCCCACCAGCTCGGTGAACCGCTTGGCCACGTTGGAGCGGGAGGAGGCCGCTTCCTTGGCCAATTCCTCGAGGGTCCAGTCGCGGCTCGGCTGATTGTGCAGCAGCGCCAGCACCCGGCTCACCACCTCGTCCCGGAGGCCGGCCAGCCAGCCGGTCTGCCCCGGCGACAATTCCTGCAGGTATCGGCGCACCACCTCGATGAACATCACCTCGGCCAGTCGGGTGAGCACGGTGTCGGAACCGGCGCGACCCAGCTGGGATTCTTCGGTCACCTGGGTGGTGAAGTTGCCGAGCCAGGCGCTCGATATGCCGCGCATGTGCATCCGTCGCGGCAGCGCCGCCAGGAGTGGATTGAACGGTTGACGGTCGCAGCCGAGGAAACCGCAGACGAAGGTGGTATCGGGCGGGCCCGACTTGCCGAGGGTGACGGTCTCGAGATAGCGGGCGGGTGTCTTGAGGCGGATGTCGGGACTGAGCCGCGGCCCGCTGGACATCACGTGGGGATCTCCGTGGGGGAATACGATCACGTCTCCCGCCACCAGCTCGACCTGTTCCTCGCCTATGCGGCCTCCGAAGCAGCGCCCGGAGGTCAGGATGTGATAGGAGATCAGATGGTCGGCCCCCGGCATGATCCGGGGCGTCAACTCCTTGGCGCCCAGGGTCTCGATACACCACGGCTCCCTGGCCTCGACGGCGTAGAAGAACGCGCCATCCAGACGGACCACGCGGAGGAGGTCGGAGAGGGGATCCATGACGGAAAAGTAGCGGTGGAGGCCAGGAGCTGGGAGCTTGGAGCTGGTCGGGAGTCAGGACTGAGGACTGAGGACTGAGGACTGAGCGAGAGTCACAAATCGCAAGTCACAAGTCAACTTGTCCGCCCTTTCCGTCTTGTCCGCCTTGTCCGCCCAGTATCCGGGATTGCTTCGGCCCCGGGCCTTGCAATGACACGCGACTTGTGGCTTGAGACTTACGGCACCACTATCAAGTCCATTCTCTTACACGTCTTCGGGAGTAATCGTGCTCTTCGAACTGATCGCGACCCTCTGCGCCGGCCTCTTCGCGGGCGCGGCCATTTACATCAACCTGGTCGAGCACCCGGCCAGGCTGGAGTGCGGGACCCTGATGGCGGCAACGGTGTTCGGGCCCAGCTACCGGCGGGCGGCAATCATGCAGGCATCCCTGGCAGCGTTCGGGCTGATCTCCTCCATCGTGGCTTACGTTCAGGAGCGGGGCAGCGTGGTCTTGATCGCGGGGCTGCTGCTCGGCGCTGTGATCCCTTTTACTCTCCTGGTCATTATGCCGACCAATAAGCGCCTGCTGGATTCCGCCCTCGAGCGCGGCTCTAGCGAGGCGGCCGAGCTCCTGCATCGTTGGGGTCAACTCCACGCCGTCAGGAGCCTGGCGGGCACGGTGGCGTTCGGGCTCCTGCTCTGGCACCTGGGCCATCCCCCGCAGGGGAGTTTTCACTTCAGGCTGGAGACGAGCTCTGCGCACTCGCATTCAGCACACAATCTGAGCCATGCCTAGACTGATGGCTCAACCCACCATGGTTCAGGTGTGCTTGGCCTTCCTGCCAAGCTTGTTGCTGGCTCAGGAGCCATCCCTCGGCACCGAGCTGACCGACGATCGGGCGCGGTTAGACAGTATTACCGATCGGGGACGACAGCTGGCCGCCTATGATGTCGCGGCCTGGCACGGGACTGATGCGGTTCAGGCGCTGCACCCGGGTGCCACGGATATTCGCGGGTA
>DATIWD010000028.1:0-3703 GCA_035519565.1 Gemmatimonadales bacterium
TGCTGCTCCTGGTGGTGCTCACGCGTTACCTGGAGTGGAACGCCAGCACCTCGGGTGTGGTAGCCGCGATCCTCGGGCTCGCGCTCTTTGCGCTGGGTGGGTTGCTGATTCGCCGCTGGTACTCCGAGCCCCGGATCATCGCTCGCCACCTCGATCGGGCGATTCCTGCGCTCGAGGAAAGCGCCGAGCTGCTGCTCCTCGCCGAGGACTCGCTCGACATCGTGCAGCGACTGCAGGTGGAGCGGGCCAGGCGGGCTCTCGCCGCGGCGGGCGAACCGGCACTGCCATGGGGCGCCTCGCGCCGGCTCTGGGCCGTGGCGGCGACCTTCGCCGTCATAGCCCTGGTGCTGACCCTGGTCCCGCAGCCCAGCGGCCCCGGCGGCAAGCCGGGCGCGGGTCCGGGCGCATCGGCTAATCCCGCCACCGTGCGTGACCTCTCGATCTCCGTCAGCCCCCCCGAGTACACTCGCCATGCGGCCCACACCCAGGCGCTCTGGGACATCGCCGCTGAAGAGGGTACCGCCCTCACCTGGCACGTGAAGGTCTCACGCCCGGTCGCCTCCGCTCGACTCCTCACCGTGGACGGCGACTCGATCGTGCTGCGGTCCGATGGCGACGGCACCAACCTGACCGGCTCCAGCACCGCCATCCGTTCGACCCTGTATCAGCTGGTGCTCCAAGACGCATCTGGAGGTTCCCCGATCTGGTCCGGCGAGTACCACCACCTTACGGTCGAGCGGGACCTGCCCCCGGTGATCGTGGTCGAGGCGCCGGTCGAACGGACTCAGCTTCCCTCGGCCGCGGTGAGTGTGCCGACCCAGGTCCGGGTCACCGACGACTACGGAATCGAGAGCACCGAGATCGTGGCCACGTTAACCAGCGGGGCGGGGGAGGCAGTCAAGTTCCGGGAGCAGCGTCTCCCGTTCACTGCGACCCAGAGTATCCCCTCCGGTGTCGAGCTCCGCCGCGCGCTGGATCTCAAGAAGATGGGTCTGGGCCCCGGTGACGAGCTGTACTTCTATGTGTTGGCGCGCGACAACCGTCTCCCCAACCCGCAGGAGTCCCGTTCGGCGACCTATTTCATCGCGATCACCGATACCGCCAGGGCGGAGACCGGCACGCTGGCCGGGGTCTCGTTGCGCTTGGCCCCGGAGTATTTCCGGAGTCAGCGGCAGATCATCATCGACACCGAGAAGCTGCTGGCCGACAAGCCGCATATCACGCTGACCGAGTTCCAGAACCGGTCCGAGAACATCGGGATCGACCAGGAGATGCTGCGTGACCGGTACGGAGAGATCGTGGGGCAGGAGACCGAATTCGCCGGCGCGGAGGCTCCCTCTTCGGCCGAAGAGCTGACCCACCAGCACGACATCGCGGAGAACGCGACCCGACTGGCCCGATCGGTCAAGGCCACCCTCACCGCGGCGGTGCAGCAGATGTGGGACGCGGCGGTCCGGCTCCGCACCTTCGACCCGGCCGCGGCCCTTCCTTATGAGTACAAGGCGCTGGACTACCTCAAGCAGGTTCAGCAGGCCGCGCGGGTCTACGTGCAGCGAGTCGGGTTCGAGTCGCCGCCGCTGGAGCCGGACAAGAAGCGGTTGACCGGGAATCTCAAGAGCATCCCCGATCGGAACACCGTCCAGGATCAGCCGAGCCCCGCGCCTGAGCCGGTGCTTCGTCAGGCGCTCGCCGTGCTCCAGGGCATCGCCGATGGCGGCAAGGTCAGTGTGGACGACGCGGTGATTCTGCGGGCCGCTGGTGTGGAGCTGAGTCCCAAGGCGGTGGAGAATCCGGGGAGATTTCTGGCCGCTCTCGAAGGGTTGCGCCGATTGATCGCGGGGGCGGGAAGCGATGTGCCGCCGACCTGTGACGGCTGCGCCGATCGGGCCCGCCAGGGGATCTGGGCCGCGTTGCCGCCGCCGGAACTGGGCGCCCCGATTCTCCAGCGAACGCCGGTCACCAGCGGCTCCGCCAGCTACTTCTCCGCCCTCGAGGTCGCGCCATGATCCTGCTCCTCGGCGCAGCACTCGCGGCGGTCCTCATCGCTGGGGAGTTGAGGCGGAGCGGGCCTCGTCGGGTGGGGCGGGTGCTGGCGAGTCTGGGCGCCGCCGCGGCGCTGACCTGGATCGGTCTCCGGCCCGAGCGGCCTTCGGCGGAGCCGTTGAGCGATGCCCTGCTGGTCACGGCCGGGGCGACACGGGAGCGAGTCCGTCAGCTGGTCGATTCGCTGCACCCGGGCAAGGTCTTCCTGCTCCCTTCCGCAAAGTCCAGGCTGGCTGGTGCCGACGCGATTCCGGATGCGGGATTTCTGGCCCGGCGGCATCCCGAGCTGGGCTCGGTGCAGGTGACGGGCTGGGGCCTTACCAACACCGAGCTGGAGAATCTCTCTGGCCCAGAGCTGCGTTTTGATCCGGCATCAGGTCCCTCCGGCTTCGGTCCGGTGACTTGGCCCGCGCGTGCCGGGCTCGGAGAAGATCTGGTGATCCGAGGGCAGGTGACACCCGGCCCCCACGCCACCGGTTGGGTCTATCTCCAGGATCCCGGCGGCATGGTGGATTCAGCCCGGATCGAGGGAAAGCTGCGTTCGGGAGAACCGGGCCGGTTCCTGTTCCGTACTCGACCCCGTGAAGCCGGGCGCTGGCGCTACGTCCTGCACACGGGTCCAGCGGCACTCCCCGAAGCGGCAGAGACACTGGCGGTCGAGGTGGCCGCCCCCGAGGGTCTGCAGGTGCTGGTACTCGAGGGCGCGCCCACGTTCGAGACCCGTTATCTCAAGACCTGGCTCGCGCGCGGCGGGACGGGGCTCGCGATTCGGAGCGCGGTCAGCCGCGATCGCTCACGCTTCGAGTTTGTCAATCAAGAGATGACCGCCTTGTCCGCCCTGTCCGCCTTGTCTGCCTCTCTAATGACCAACATCGACGTCGTCATCGCCGACGCTCGGAGCCTCTCCGCCCTCTCCAGTTCCGAGCGCTCCCTACTCCTCGGCGCGGTCAAGAACCAGGGGCTGGGACTGCTGCTGGTCCCCGACCCGGCCAAGGATGGAGCCGGATTTCTGGCTGAGGCCCGCAGCCTCGGCTTCAAGACCGAAGGAGCGGGAAATGAGGAAGAGCGGAGCGTGCGGCTGACCTGGCCGGGGCGCCCTGCCCCGTCCCAGATCCCGGTCCCTTCACTGCCGGGCGAGCTGGGCCCGCGGTTCGCCGTGAGTGACGTGGTGCGGGATCCGGTCGGTCGCGTGCTGGCGCAGGTGGCCTTGTATGGGGCAGGGCGGGTCGGCGTGACGCTGGTCTCGGAGCCGTCGCGCTGGGTGTTGTCGGGAGACCGCCGCTCCTTCGCCGAGTACTGGTCGGCCTTGCTGGGTGCCGTGGCTCGGCCGCCGCAGGCGAGGGGCAGACTCGAAATCGAGTCGGGGCTCCCATTGCGGGTGGATCAACCGATGCAGGTTCGGTGGAACGGGCCGACGATGGCCTGGTTGACGGTGATGGATCCGTCAGGCGCCGTAGACACGATCCCGCTGACCCGCGATCGCGGGGACTCGACGCAGGCCTTAGGCGTGCTCTGGCCCCGACGGAGCGGGTGGCATCGGTTGGGTCCGGCCAACGCCGCCAGGTGGATTCATGTCGAGTCCCGGGAGAGCTGGGGCGGTGCCGAAGCGTCCGTGCGACTCGCCAGCACCAGGTTGGCGGTTGCCACTCGGACGAATCGC
>DATIWD010000029.1:0-3323 GCA_035519565.1 Gemmatimonadales bacterium
GAGGCCCACTGGCTGGAGCTGTCATCCCGAGGGAAGTGAAACGACCGAGGGATCTCAGAGGTCGAATGCACTCGACCCTTGGGATCCCTCGCTTCGCTCGGGATGACGGCTCCAGGAAGACCCGATGCCCGATGCCTGTTGCCCGATGCCTCCCCCTCAGTCCTACTACAACTCCCCTCCAAAGGTATCGCAGCTCTTTACATCCCCACTCTGCATTCCCCGCTTGAACCACTGCACTCGTTGAGCGGAGGAGCCGTGGGTGAAGGCATCGGGATTGACTCGGCTGCCGGACATGCGCTGGATCCGGTCGTCGCCCACCGCAGCCGCGGCGTTGAGTCCTTCCTCCACGTCTCCCGGTTCCAGGATGTTTTCCAGCGAAGCCTCGTGGCCCCAGATCCCGGCGAAACAATCCGCCTGGAGCTCGAGAGCGACCGACAGCTGGTTGGCTTCGCGGGGGTGCTGCTCCTGGAGCTGGCGCATCCTGGGTTCGATCCCCAGGAGTTTCTGCACGTGGTGGCCGATCTCATGAGCCAGCACGTAGGCCTGGGCGAAGTCGCCCGGCGCCCCGAAGCGTTGCTTCAGCTCGTCGTAGAACCCCAGGTCGATGTAGACCTTCTCGTCGCCCGGGCAATAGAAGGGACCCGAGGCCTCCTGGGCGTAGCCACAGGCCGACTGGATGGCGTCCCGGAACAGGACCAGCTTGGCGTCGTGGTAGCGGTTGCCCAGCATGTGGTGCCAGCTGGCCTGGGTGGTGTCCAGCACGAAGGAGACGAATGAGACCAGCGTGTCCTGTCTCGCCTTCTCGGCAGGGGAGAGTTCCGTGGCCGGCGCTCCTCCACCGAGGCCGCCGCCCCCGAGCAGGGCGAAGAAGTTCTGCTTGAAGATCAGGCTCAGGATGAGGAGGATGACGAAGCCGCCGAGGCCGAGTCGCATCCGCCCGCCTCCTCCGCCGGTCTGGCCCCGCAGATCCTCGACGTTGTCGCTCTGGCCTCCAGGACTCCACCGCATACGCCCGCTCGCTTTCTGGAGTTCAGCCTGCCGGCTCCAACTTACGCCTCTACGATCGGTACCGGATAGGTCTCAACCGCCTCGAGCTGCCGTCGCTGCACCCGGACAATCCAGGCGAGCAGAGCCACCATGGCGATGGGGAAGGCGACAAAGATCAGCGGCAGCAGGCTCACTTTCCTGACCAGGAAGGCTTTGGCGGGGTCGCGCGGGTTCACGTACGCGGTCACCGTCTCCCCGGCCTGGAATCGATTGATCATCCGCTCCGCCCAGTCATGGCTGGCGGAGATGTCGATTGGGAGGACCCGGCTCGACGAATAGGCCACGCCCGCGACCTGGTACTGGTACTGTACCACCGGCATGTAGGAGGAGCCTTTGTTCCCCCGCACGACCTTGATGTCCGTCGAAAGTACGCTCGCGGTCACCGGGTTCCAGGTCGCCACCCTGACGACCTCTGCGCCGAAGAACCCGAGACCCGCGGCCGCGAAGATCGAGAGAAAAGCGCCGACGCATCCCCAGTTGGTGGCCACCGGGTGCCCACTCAGGCCGGCAAGCTGGAGTGGCGGGGCCGGCGGGGGCGCCTCGTGGCCGGTCCAGCCACAGAACCGCCGCACTGCGGAGGCACAGGCGGAGAGATTGCCTTCGTCGTTGGTGCTGAACGGGGTCCAGGGGACGCGACTCCCGGACTTGGTGAGAAAGACGATCCGGTAGTAGCTGCCCTGGTTCGAGCCGCCGGGTGACCGTTCGAGGGCGACGTCCTGGAGATCGGTGAGGGGATACTCGCTGGAACGGCGATGCAGCACGCGCTGGACGATGATCCGCGCGGTGCCGGCTGCGCGATCGATCACGTAGCGGCGGTCGGCGGAGAGGGCCAGCAGCCCGATCCCGACCAGGATGAACACCCCCCCGACGAAATAGATCAGCCAGGGTCCCGCGTTCCCGCTCCAGCCGGAAGGATCTGCGATCCAGAGGGCGATGGCTCCGCCGCCGACTACAAGGAAGAGCGTGCCCATGAAGACGGTGCCGAGCGCGCCGTCGTGCAGGACCAGCTGGGAGGGAGTCTGGAGGACAACCTTCATGTGGTTGGAGCCACTCGACCGACCTCCTCGCTCCTAGCTCCCAGCTCCCAGCTCTCAGCTAACCCAAGGGAATCCTCGACGCATTCTTCTTCAGCCACTGATCGAAGGTCTGCAGTTCCGGGTTCAGCTCGCGCGAGCGCTTGAGATCCCGAATCGTCAGGTAGTCCTTCTGGAAGTCGCGCTTGAACTGGAACATGCTGCCGAGGTCGTCGGCCCCGGGGAAGGGAAAGCTCCGATAGACGTCTGGAGTCACCGCGTTGTAGCGCACCTCTTTGCCCAGTGCCTTGGTGAGCGAGGCGGCCATCTCGGCTCCGGTCAGGAATTCGCCGGCCACCCCGATGGTCTTCCCGATGAATTCCTTTCCGCGTTTGAAGATTCCCAGGGCGCACTTCCCGATATCCTCGGCGGCCATCGACGGCAACTTCTTGTCGTCCATGGGGAAGGTGATCGCCAGGACACCGTCGGGCCCCTTCACCGGCCCGGCGCCGAAGAAGATCATGTTGTCCCAGTAGAACGACGTATAAAGGAAAGTGGTCGGGACGCCCAGCTCGGTGAAGTAGGCGTTGGCCTCCGCCTTTCCATCGAAGTGCGGGACCTTGTACTTGCCCTTGAGCGTCGGCATCCGGTTGTCGGCCAGAGGCACCCATTTGCGGGTGTCCTCGAAGGTCGACCAGATGGCGTGCTGGACCCCGGCGGCCTTGGCCGCCTGAGCCATCTTCTTGGCCTCTTCCTTCTCCTTCTCGGCCGACATGTGATCCCAGAAGAAGGTCACGCAGAAGACGCCATAGGACCCCGCAAAGGCCTTCTTCAGGCTCTCCAGGTCGTCGACGTTGGCGGCCATCACTTCGGCGCCTTGCGCGGCGAGGGCCTTGGCCTTTTCCGACTTGGGATCGCGAGTGAGCGCCCGAACCCGAAAGGGGCCGTTCTTGTCATTGAGAATGGCACGGACCAGCCCGCCCCCCTGGGCGCCGGTCGCACCGACCACGGTGATGAGTTTCTTCTCGGCCACGAGGCTGACTCCTGTGTGGTTGGGAGCTTGGAGCTGGCAGTTGACTCTGAATCTATGGAGCCGCAAGGCCCTTTGCGCCACCCCCCACCAACATCAAACCACAGAGACACGGAGACACGGAGCTTTGCGGAGAGCGGAATGGTGTGGGGTCGCAGCTACAGGCGAGGTGGTGGGTGGGGAAACAACCAGCAACCTCCGTTGTTCTCCGCGCCTCCGTGTCTCCGTGGTGT
>DATIWD010000030.1:0-25823 GCA_035519565.1 Gemmatimonadales bacterium
GCGACCGAGGGATCTTGTCGGTATTCCTGAGGGCCGGCTTCTGAAGCCAATGAGCTAGATCCCTCGTGTCTTGCCCTCATCGAAAGTTGGGACGGGGAGTCGGGAAGCGGACGCCCCAGCTTTCCTCATCCCGAGGGAGCGAAGCGACTGAGGGATCTTGCGGGTATTACTGGGGGCCGGTGTTTGACCTGACAGCTACATCGGTGTGGATGGGGTGGGAGTCGGCTAGTACGGCAGAGAGCACGGTGAGGTAAGTCTGAAGGGACGACGGCCATCTTGCCGACAGGTTTGAGTCCTGGTTGAGGGATCTCCAATAGGCTGGCCTTTCATGGCCAGCCTATTCTATGTCTACATGCTCGCTAGCCATTCACGCGTCCTGTACGTCGGCGTCACCCGCGACTTGGTCCGCCGGATGTACCAGCATCGCCTGGGCCTCCTGCCCGGATTCACCCGCCGCTACCATGTCACTCGCCTGGTCTACTTCGAGGAAACCCCTAGCGCCCGCTCGGCGTTCCAGCGCGAGCACCAACTAAAAGCCTGGTCACGCGAAAAGAAGGTTCGGTTGATTGAATCGGTGAACGCCGGCTGGATGGACCTGGCGGCGGATTGGTTTGAGAACTAGGTACGGCGTCCTCGTTTCACCTTCAAGCACGGACCGGCTAGATCCCTCGCTGCGCTCGGGATGAGGGAAAGGGGTGGTGAGCTGCGGAGCGAACTCCCGATTGGCCCTGGTGGACTCGAACCACCATTCCCAGATCCAAAGTCTGGTGTCCTGCCGTTGGACGAAGGGCCAGTCCCAACAACAGTAAACGGAGAACAGGAAACGGGGAACGGGAGGGCTCGGGGCTAGCCGCTGACTCCCTCCGACACGTTCGCGAGGGTCTGGACCGGAACCGTCTCCCCATACTTCCGCCCCAGCTGCTGGCGAGCGTCGTCCCGGTCCTTGTCCGACCGGTAGATCGCGAAAAGTGCGGATCCGGAGCCGCTCATGCGGCAGAGCAGGGGACGGGTCGCGGCCAATTGCTCGAATGATTCCTTGATCTCCGGGTGCCGGCCGAAGACCACCGACTCGAAATCGTTGCCCGCCAGCCGACCCACACTTCCCCAGCCGCTCAAGGCGTCGAGGTCCAACGCCACCGCGCCTCGTCGCTCGCTTAGTCGCCGGCCCTCATCCACCCAGCGATACGCCTCGGCGGTACTGACCCCTCGCGCGGGCAGCAACAACAGCGCCGGCGCCGGAGGGAGCGGGGGCAGTCGAAGCAGGCGCTCGCCACGACCCCATCCCAGCGCGAGCGGCGCTCCGCTCAGGAAGAAGGGGACGTCGCTCCCCAGGCGTGCCGCATACTGAAGCAATTCATGTCGGGGCACCGGATTTCCGGCCAAGGCATTCACCGCCAGCAGTGCGGCCGCGCCATCGCTCGAGCCCCCGCCCAGCCCTGATCGCACCGGTATCCGCTTGGACAACTTGAGTCGGACCCCAAAGGGACGGCCGGTGCCGTCGAGCACCATGCTGGCCGCTCGAACCGCGAGGTTGTCTTCGGCCGGACCGGTCTCCGCTCCGGAGACTTCCAGCATCACTCCGGTAGCTTCCACCCGCTCGGCCTCCAGCTCATCGGCCAGGCTCAACAGGCAGAACAGGGTCTCCAGGCTGTGAAACCCGTCGCCCTCTCGGGCCAGCACTCTCAGGAAGAGGTTGACCTTGGCGTGGGCGGAGATTCGCAGCGACGCCGGGGGCTGACTCACCCGGCGCTCCGCTGGATCTCCTTGAGGCCCAGGCCGGTCCGTGCCAGCGACCAGAGTCCCAGAAGGGTGATGGGGATGAACGTGGTGAAGTGATAGGTAAAGGCGTAGCTCACGGCCACGCTCGAGGAAACGTTGTAGAGCGAGAGCACGGCCACCACCGGAGCCTCGAAGACTCCCAGGTATCCTGGTGTGGATGGTGCGGCGATCCCCACCATGATCAGTCCCTGCATCAGAAGCGCTCCCGCCAGGTCCACCGGGATCGCAAACGCAGCATACATGATGTAGAAGGCGAGTCCCGTGAGGAGCCAGATCGCGAGGGACCAGAGCACGACTCCCAGCATCCGGCTGGGAGACTTGAGCGCCGAGAGTCCCTGTCGCACGCCCTCCAACAGCCCGACCAGGCGTTCGCCCAATCGGGGCGATGGAGAGAGGCGGCGAATCAGGCGCTCCATCGGAGCCGGGAAGGCGAGCACCAACCCGCTCGCCGCGAGGCCGGCGGCCACGAGCAGTCCGAGAACCACGACTACGCCGCCCAATTGGACGCCGACGATTTTCGTGTCGGGCGGGATCCCCGCCAGCAACAGGCCCAGACCCATCAGGGACACCACGGTGAGGGCGTCGAAGAGACGCTCCACCGCCAGGGAAGCCACCGCCGCACTGAGCCGTACCCCGCTCAGCTGGCTGGCTGACACCGCGCGAACCACTTCTCCCACTCTGAGCGGCAGAATGTTGTTGGCCATGAATCCCATGGCGACGGCGTGCCAGAGTGGCAAGCCCGGCGCGGGTCTGCCATCCTCGGTGCGGAGCAGGAGTTGCCAGCGGAAGACGCGGAGGCCGAAGGTGGAAGTGGCGACGACAACGGCCAGGAGGACCGGCCCCAGACGTGCCTGGGCCATGGCACTGGCCACTTCGGCCCACTCCACGTTTCGGAGCGACCACCAGAGAAAGAAGATGGAGACGGCAAGCCCGATCAGGGTTTGCCAGATGGCTGGGCGCTTCAATCCTCTACCAGGGCCAATTCGACCAGGTCCATGAGCTCATCCAGGAGTGGCTGGACGAGGATTGAAGCCTCATCGCGGTCCAGGGCCGACCGGATTTCGACCTTCAGTCGAGCGGCGCGCTGGAGGGCGGTGCGACCCCGGTAACACAGCTCCGAGATCTCCACTACTCCTGCATCCGCCGTCACGGTTGCCGGCGCCGGCGGCGTTGGCGCGACATGGGCGGGTGCGGGGGCGGCGACCGGTGCCGGAGTCCGCGCGGGAGCCACCGGCCGCTCGGGCGCGAGGGTCGGAACCGCGCGCGGAGGCGTCGCCCTCGGGGCCGCCCGGGGATAGCTGACCGGATGCGCCAGGGCCTCGAGCGACGGTTCTCCCAGCCCCATCTGGGCGACCAATCGCGCATAGGTCATGAAGCTGCCGCCCAGGTCCGCCCCCTCCTCTGCCAGAACCATGGAGACTTCGACGGCGGCGACCGCAATCGCGGGCTCGGGCTCCGGTGCCAGAGATTCGATGGGAACCACCGGAAGCTGGTCCTCGTCGAATTCGGTGGCGGCCCCTGCTCCTGCCGGCGCGGAGACCGGCTCCGGCTCTGGTTCCGCGGGCCGCGTCGGAGCCGCGGCACGGCCGAGGAGGAGCATCGCCCGGGCGAGCCCGGTGAGTCGCTCGAGGAGCGCGCCCTCCGCATCGCCCGGGGTCCAGGACCGCAAGAGTTCACCCGCCTCCGCCAGACGGCCGGCGAATTCGTGCGGCACCCGGCCACTCCGGCCGCTGGAAATCGCATCCCGGGCGTAGTCGGAGAACGCGCGGAGCTGATTGCCCAGTTCGCCGCTGACTCCATCGGCCAGCCCCCGGAGATCGGCACTCAGCGAGAGCAGCTGGAGATCCCGTTGCGTGAGCGATACCGCTCGCTCGAGCTCGGCCGCAACCTGACAGAGATGCTCGCCCCGGCTCACCAGCTCGACCCGCGGCAACGCCGTACCCGGCATCGGCCGAGGGGCGGTACCCCGGTGAAGGATGCCGGGACCTCGATCCTCAAAGAACAACGATTCGATGGGGACCACTTCGACGTCGGGAGACCGAGAGCGCAACAGCAGGTCGGCGAACCGCCTGGCTTCCGGGGCCTCGGGGTCGGGCCTTCCTGTCTGGGCCACGTCCCGCGCGGCCCGGGAGACCGCCACCGCCCCGGCTTCGAACAGCTCGCGGGCGGTCGAGGGGGCCAGGGTGCCACGGTTCAGGTCATTGAGCGCGCCTTCGACGCCATCAAGCAGCTCGGGGAGCGGAGGGAGGTCACCCAGGGCGGCCAGGCCACGGAGAGGCTGCATCCTGCGGAGAACGGCCTGGAGCGGATCGCGAGAGGCGGGATCGGCCCTCAGGGCCTGGGCCGCCTGGTCCAGGGCGCTGGCCACCAACGCTCCCTCCCGGGCCACGAAGGCGCGGACGCCCGCATCGGCGGTGGGGCTGGGGGTCGGGCCCGAGGTCCGAACCGGGCTCAGTCCCGCCGCTTGTTCCAGGCTGACGGCGAGGCGCTCGGCGGCCGCGGTATCGGCGGCGGTCCACCGCCGGATGTTTCCCACCAGCGTCTTCAGCTCGTGCACTCCGCTCACGGCGGTCGCCGCCAGCGCCGCGTCCCAGTTTCGAGTCCCATCCCGATAGACGCGCACCAGGGCCTCGAACCCCCCGGCCGCTCGGGCGATCGCGCTCTGGCTCGCCATCAAGGCGCTCCCCCGAAGCGCCCGGGCGTACCGAACCAGATCCTCGGCGGAAGGCACGCCGCCACCCCCGACCAGCACGGTCAGGCGTTCGAGGTATTCCCCAGCCTCGAGCACGAAGAAGTCGTCGACGCCGAGCGGGTTGCTCATGCCGGCCCTTGGGAGTGTGGGAGGACGTGAGTAGTGTAGGCCGCTCCGTGCGGCGGGTCAATCAGGAACGTGCCGTCTTGACCAGCCGTCGCATCTCGCCGACGGCTTCTTCCATTCCAGAGAGGATGGCCCGGCTCATCACACTATGCCCGATGTTGAGCTCCTCGATCTCTGGAATCGCCGCCACCGGTTGGACGTTCAGATAGGTGAGACCGTGGCCGGCGTGAACCGCCAGGCCGAGCCGGCGGCCGAGGCGGGCCGCCGCTTGGAGCTCTTCCAGTGCCGCACTACTCTCACGCCAGGTGTGAGCATAGCGCCCCGTATGCAGCTCGACGGCCGGGACCCCCAGGGCCCGGGAGCGCTCCAGATCGTCGGAACGCGGGTCGATGAACAGACTGACCCGGCAGCCGGCCTCGGTCAGGCGGCGAATCGTGTCGGGAAGCCGCGGATCGTGGGCCGCCAGATTGAGCCCGCCCTCGGTGGTCACCTCCTCGCGTCGCTCGGGAACCAGGGTGGCCTGGTAGGGACGGAGCCGGCAGGCGATGGCCACGACGTCGGAGCTGGTCGCCAGCTCCAGGTTGACCACGGTCCTGGCGGATGTCGCCAGCCGTTCTACGTCGTGATCCTGGATGTGCCGGCGATCCTCGCGCAAATGGACGGTGATTCCGTCCGCGCCGGCCTTCTCGCAAAGCAGGGCGGCAGCGACCGGGTCGGGCTCGTCGGTGCGACGCGCCTGGCGGAGCGTGGCGACGTGGTCGACGTTGATATAAAGACGTGGTGCGCTCATTGATTGGGGCAACGGCCGTGCTTAAGTTGAGCAGTCCAAACCCGTGAGTGCGTCCATGCGCTGGTGGGGAAACTTATTGGCGACCGCGGTTGCTGTCAGCGTCGCCTGCGGCGGCGGTGGCGGCGGCAGTCAGGTCAAGCCCAGCCAGTCCGCCGAGTCGGCAGTTCGCCAGTTCTTCCAGGCCGTGGCCGATAGCGATATTGCCCGAATGTCCACCCTCTGGGGTACCGAGAAGGGATCGGCGGCCTCCACCGGCCAGCCGAGCGACTGGCAGAAGCGGATGGTGGTTACCCAGATCTACCTGCGGGGCTCCCCCTACAAGATTCTGAGCGATGATCCGGTCGAAGGGAACGCCAACCACCGGAAAGTCTCGGTAGAGCTGGATCGGGGTGAGTGCAAGCGGACGGTGCCAATCGTCGCGGTCCGATCCGATCGGGACGGTTGGCTGGTCAATGCCATCGACCTCAACCTGGCGGGGACTCCGGCCCGGCCCTGTGCGCCGGTTGGGGACGAAGGGACGCCCAAACCGAAGCCGTAAGCCCGTCGTTAGTTACTCGGTGAGCTCGAGCAGGATGCCCGCGGTCGACTTGGGGTGGAGGAACGCGATCCGCTTGCCCCCGGCCCCCCGGCGAGGCACCTCATCCACCAGCCGGTACCCGGCCCGGCGGCAGGCCTCGAGGGCGCGGTCGAGACTGGGGACGCGGTAGCAGATGTGATGGATCCCTGGCCCCCGTTTGGCCAGAAACCTGGCAATAGGACCGTCCGGATCGCGGGGCTCAAGCAGCTCTACCTGCGAGTCGCCGAAGGGGAGGCTCACGATAGTGGCTCCGTCGGCGGTCTCGGGCAGGTGGGGTTCCAGGCCCAGGACGTCACGGTAGAAGGCCAGGGCGCTCTGGAGGTCAGGGACGGCGACGCCGATGTGGGCGATGCGGGGGGCGTCAGACACAGCGTCAAGGTAATTGGCCTCGCGTTGGGGCAATAGTCCGGCGCGAGTTATCTTTAACTAATAAGGAAAGCAAACGAACATGAAGGAAGGAACCGAAACAGTCATGGAAAATGGTCATCCGGTACACGTTACCGATCAGTCATTCCCGGCCGAGGTCGAGCAGGCCAAGGGCCTGACTCTGGTGGACTTCTGGGCCACGTGGTGTGGTCCCTGCCTGGCGATCGCGCCGATCGTGGATCAGCTGGCCTCGGAGTACGCGGGTCAGGTGAAGTTCACCAAGGTGGACACCGACGCCAACCAGCGCACCGCGATGCGCTTCAGCGTGCGGTCGATCCCCAGCATCCTGTTCTTCAAGGACGGCAAGCACGTCGACACGGTGGTCGGCGCCGATCCGAGGATCAAGGCCATCCTGGAAGGGAAGATCAAGCAGCACATCTAGTCGCAGGAAAAGGTCGAGCGGAGAGCGGGAGGGCTTCGAGCCGTCCCGCTCGATGTTTCCCGCTCACCGCTCACCGCCGAGGCTCCCCTGTCTGGTTCCGGCACCCTCTTCGTCGTCGCTACACCACTCGGCCACCTGGACGATCTCACCGCGCGGGCCGCGGCCTTGCTGCGGTTGGTCCCCGTGGTTGCCGCCGAAGACACTCGTCGTACCCGCATCCTCCTCACGCACCTCGGCGCCCAGCCCCGAGTCCTGAGTTTCCATGCCCACTCCCCGGCCCGCCGGCGCGAGGTGCTGCTCGAGATCCTCGAGCAGGGCGAGGACGTGGCCCTGGTGTCGGACGCGGGTACTCCGGGGATCAGCGATCCCGGCGCCGACCTGGTGGCCGCGGCCCGCGCCGCCGGCGTGCGAATCGTCCCGATTCCTGGCGTCTCCGCGGTGACGGCCGCGCTGTCGGTCGCGGGTGTACCGGCGGACCGGTTCGTCTTTCTCGGGTTCTTGCCTCGTAAGGGAAAACAGCGGAAGCGCCTGCTGGACCAGGCTACCAGGTCGGAATGGCCCGTAGTGCTCTACGAGGCACCCCCCCGGCTGGTGGACCTGTTGGAGGATCTGAAGGCCGCCGGGGCCGGGGACGAGCGGCGAGTGCTGGTGGCGCGGGAACTCACCAAGCTGCACGAGGAAGTCCGGGACGGCGCGCTCAGTCAGGTGATAGACCACTTTCGCCAGCACCCCCCGCGGGGGGAGCTGACTATCGTTCTCTGGCCGGCTCCTTCCGGCCAGCCGGAGGCCGAGGTGCCCGATCCCTCGGGCGTGGCTCGGAAGCTGCTGGGTCGGGGAATGACCCGCCGTGCCGCCGCGGCGGAGCTGGTCAAGCTGACCGGACTGCCGCGCAACGAGGCGTATCGGATGGTCCTGGAGCTCGAATGACTCGTTGGTTGTTGTCGCTGGTTCTCGCCATGGTGATGATGCTCGGGGCCGCCAGGCCGCCCGCATCGCCCGCTCCCACCATGACGATCGGCCGCCTGCATTACGACGGCGGCGGCGACTGGTACGCCAATCCCTCCAGTCTGCCCAATCTCCTCAACGCCATCGCGACCCGCACCATGCTCCGGGTTGCAGCCACCGAAAAGGTGGTGAGCCTGTCGGACGCAGATCTCTGGACCGTTCCCTACCTTCACATGACCGGTCACGGCAACGTGCACTGGAGCGACCAGGACCTGGTGACGCTGCGCCGGTACCTCTGGCAGGGCGGCTTTCTCCACGCGGATGACAACTATGGGATGGACGAGTCCATCCGCCGGGAGTTCGCGCGCCTCTTCCCGGACCACCCGTTGGTCGAAGTGCCACTCGATCACCCGATCTATCACCTGATCTACGACTTTCCCAAGGGCATTCCCAAGATCCACGTGCATGACGGAAAGCCGGCCCAGGGATTCGGGATCTTCCTGAACGGGCGGCTGGCGGTCTACTACTCCTATCAGAGCGATCTGGGCGACGGCTGGGAGGACTACGAGGTGCACCACGATCCCCCCGAGAAGCACGAGGCCGCGCTCCGGATGGGCGTCAATCTGTTCGCCTACGCCGTGGGATACGGAGGCGCGCAGTGAACCAGTCCGCCACCGCGGTCGAGCTGACCCGCCTCGCCCTGCCGCTGCGGCGCTGGACGCTGCTCGCCTCGGCCGGCCTGGCCGCGACCGCCGGCACCGCGATCCTGACTCTTTTTGCGTGGACCGCGCGATTGGGCTGGGTCGATCATCCCGGCTGGGTACTGGTCACCTGGGTCCTGGTCCTGGCCGGCATCGTGGCGGTGCTCGCGCTGGGTTTCCGGCGTCTCGAACGGCTCTCGCCCGCAGGATTGGCCGACCGCCTCGAGGGGAAGCAGGCCTGGCGACACGGGGCGCTGCGCGGTCTGCTGGAGCCCGGCCTCCCCGACACCAGCCCCTCGCTCTGGAGCGCCGCCGATCGGGCCCGCGCCGCGGAGCTGGGAGAGCGCGGCAGCGAGGCCCTGGCTCCCTGGCTTGCGGCGACCCGTGGCTCGGCGCGAGTCGCGGCGATCGGCCTGGGGATCGCACTCCTGGTGCTTGCCGCCGCTCGACCCACCTCCGGCGCCGCGGCGGCGCTCTGGCATCCGGCGCGTGCCTGGCACGCCGCCATCGCCCCACTCCGGGTTACCGCCGATCACGAGGCGGTGGATCGGGGGTCCTCGGTCACGCTCACGCTCGACGCCCCGCTCCGTCGGCGGGCGACCCTCTGGCTCAGGGCTCCCGGCGAGGTGTGGCGCGCGCGGCCGGTGCATCTGGATTCCCTGGGGCGCGCGGCTGAGACCGTCGGGCCGCTCGATGCGGATCTCTACGCCCGCGTGAGCTCGGGGGGACGCAGCTCCGACACCATACGGGTCCATGTGCGGACCCCGGCCTTCCTCGGCGCCGTCTCGCTGGTCGCGCGGTATCCCGGCTATCTCCATCTGGAGGACGAGCCGATCCCGACCTCCGGCGATACGGTCCTCATCCCGGCCGGCACTCGACTCGACACGCGAGGCCAGGCGACGGCCGCGTTGTCCACGGCGAGCTGGGCATTGGATGCGCGACGGCTGCCACTCAACGTCGAAGGCGACCGGTTCGACGGCACCTTCGCGCCGACGGCGTCGGGTCTCTATCGGCTCGCGCTGGAGACGACGGAGGGGACTCCGCTCTCGGGCGACCCGGCCTCGGTCGCGCTGCGCATCGTGGCGGACAGCGTTCCACGCGTGGAGCTGCCGGTCCCCGGCACCGACACCGTGGCTCCATTGAGTCTCCGTCTCCCGCTGGTCATCGACGTGCACGACGACCACGGGATCACTCAAGTGGCGGTCGAGAGCCGGCGAATCAGCCGTCTGGGATTCGCCGATCCCCCTCGCACCGAGGCGGTCCCGCTTCCGGCGACTCGGCCCGATCGCGCCATCCTCACCTTCGAGCTCGATCTCAATCAGCGGGGGCTGCTGCCGGGAGACACCGTGCGCTACTTCGCCCGGGCGTTGGACAACGCGCCGCATCCCCAGATGGGGCGTACCCGCGAATTCGTCCTGCGCTTGGCCACCTTGTCCGAGATCCGGGAGGCGGCACGCCAGGCGTCCCAGGCGGTGAGCGGCCGGCTGGACAGTGTGGTGACGGAGAGCCAGCGACTGGAGCGACAGACCGAGGACCTCGCGCGCGAGCGGGCCCGGCTGTCGAGCGAACGGGGACGCGCGGAATCGCAGACCCTCCCGTTCGAAGCGGCCAAACGCGCGGAGGCGGTGGCCGCAGCACAGGAGCAGCAGATCAAGGACGCCGAGGCGATCAAACGCTCGCTCGAGGCGTTGCAACGCAGCGCGGAGGCGGCCGGCCTCAACGATCCGGCCTGGCAACAGCGGCTCCAGGAGATCCGGGATCAGATCGACCGGGCCCTGACCCCCGATCTGCGTGCCAAACTGGCCGATCTCCAGCGCGCGCTCAAGGAGCTGGATCCCGATCAGACACGCGACGCCCTGGCGCAACTGGCGGAAGCGCAGAAGCAGTTGAAGGAAGCGCTGGAGCGGAGCAAGGAGTTGTTCCAGCGGGCCGCCATCGAAGGAGACCTGGCCAACCTGTCGGCGGACTCGAAGGAGCTGGCGCGCGAGCAATCCGATTGGTTGCAGCGGTTGCCTTCGGCCGATTCACTCCGGGCCGCCGCGGAAGAAAAGGCGCTGGGCGCTCAGGCCGACTCTCTGGCCCAGCGTCTGTCCCGCACTTCGAAACAGATGCCGGAGGGAACGCCGGAGCAACGACTCCAGGATGCGGCGCGACAGGCGGCCCAGGCCGCTCAGCAGATGGCGGAGGCGGAGCAGGAGGCCAAGGCCGCCGACAAGGAGCAGGCCCGGGAGCACGGTGAAGAGGCGCTGCAATCACTCGGGCCCCTGGGCCAGCAGCTCGACCAGCAGCGACGTGAGCTCCAAGAGGAGTGGAGAAAGGAAGTGCTCGAAGGACTGGACCAGGCGCTCGCCGAAGCCAGCCGCCTGGCGCAGGGCCAACTCGACCTCATGCATGCGCTGGAGCAGGACGGGGCCACCAGCGCCACGCGCTCCAAGCAGGCCGCCGTGGAGGACGGGACGCAACGGTTGCTGGAGCGGGTTCAGGGGATCGCGGGAAAGAACGCGCTGGTAACGGGACAAAGCGGCGTGGCGATCGCCGGTGCGCTGGATGAAATGCGACAGGCTCGCGAGGCGATCTCCAACCCGGTGCCCAACGCGGAGGACGCCGCCGAGCACGCGGGTCAGGCGGTCGACCAGTTGAACCTGGCCGCGGTGCAGTTGAGTCGGGCCCGGGGCGGTGTGGCCCAATCGAAATCGGGCGCGGGGTTGACCGAGGCGCTGGAGCAGCTGAGCCAGATGGCTTCGCAACAGGGTCAGGTGGGGCGGCAGTCGGGAGGTTTGCTCCCGCTGGCCGGCAATCCCGCCGCGATTCAGGCCGAGCTCAAGCGCCTGGCCGCACAACAACGCGCCCTCGCGCAGGGCCTGGAGCGCCTGCACAGCAACGGCGACATCCCGGGGGCGGGCGCCATGGCCGATGAAGCCAAGGAGCTGGCTCGGCGTCTCGAGGCGGGGCGGCTGGATCGGGAAACGGTCGAGCGCCAGGAAAAGTTGTTCCGGCGAATGCTGGACGCCGGCCGCACACTGCAGGGCAGGGAAGACGACGAGAAGAAGGAAAGGCAGAGTGTCGCCGCTGGAGACGACAGTGTGCACCTGCCTCCGGCCCTTCGGGCCCAGCTCCTGGGAGACAACGGCCAGCTCCGGCTGCCGACCTGGGAAGAGCTGCAGCGGCTCTCGCCCGAAGAGCGACGCCTGGTGGTCGAGTACTTCCGGCGACTCACCGAGACACCGGGACCACGGTAGAACGGGAGAACGGGAGAACGGGAGAACAGGAGAACAGGAGAACGGGAGAACAGGGATACCATGGCGAACAGGGAACCGGGAACGGGGAACAGAAAGGCAAAGCCGACTCAGAGAGGGCGGGTGCTCTGCGGGCTCCTCGTGTGTTGGTTCCTGCTTCCCATTCACGGACTCACCGCTCAGCAGGATACGCTCAACCGGGCCATGACCCTCGAGCGCCGCGGCGATCCGACCAGCGCCCTCGCGATCTATCAGGCTGTTCTGGACGACCACCCGGCGGAGATCAACGCATTGTTGGGAGCGGAGCGCTGCCTGGGTGTGCTCAATCGCGGCCTCGAGATGGTCCCGGTGCTGCAGGCGGCCATCGTCGCCAATCCCAATTCGACCGTGATCGATGCGCTGGCCATTCGGGTCTGGGGAGTCGCGGAACAGGCGGACAGCATTCGCCGATACGCCGAGCGCTGGGCGCAGCTGACCCCACAGGATGAATCGCCCTACCGCGAGTGGGGTGGGGCGCTGCAGAACATGCGCGACCTGGTCGGCGCGCGGCAGGCCTATCTGCTTGGTCGCGAGCGCCTGAACTCCCCCGACGCCCTGTCTCCCGAGCTGGCCCAGCTCGCCATCCGCAGCAACGACTATCCGACCGCGCTTCAGGAGTGGCTCAAGGCGATCCATCGCCTGCCCGGCTACCGGCCCTCGGCGGTTCGTACCTTGAGCCAGGCTCCGGACGCCGTCCGCCCCGGCCTGCTCCGCACGCTCGATCTCGACCAGTCGCCGGCCGCCCGTGGCCTCTCGATCGACTTGCGGGCACGATGGGGCGATCCGGTGGGTGCCTTCCACCGGCTGCAGGCAAGCCTGCCTCCCGATAGCGCCGAATCCGGGGACATGCTCCGGAACTTCCTGGTCACGGTGCGGGGGATCAACGGAGCCGACGCACGGACCGCGCAGGCCATGACTCTCGAGGCGCTGGCCGAACGCCGGACCGGGGTCGATCGCGCGCGGCTGCATCTGGAGGCGGCGCAGGTCTACGCGGAGGCCGGTGACCGCAGGGCGGCAAGGCGCATGCTCTCCAGCCTGTCGCAGGATCCCGACGCCGCGGCGCTGCAGGTGGGTGCGACGACGACCCTGATCTCGCTCCTGATCGCCGATGGCGAGGTGGACGAAGCGGCTCGGCGGCTGGAGCAGATCAAGGGCTCCCTGACCGTCGACGACTACCAGCGGACGCGCCGAGATCTGGCCCAGGGCTGGATCAGGGCCGGCGCGCTCGACAAGGCCCAGGGGGTAGCGCTGGCGGATAGCACAGTGGAAGGGATGGCCCTGATGGGGCGGCTGCGGCTCTATCGCGGGGACGTGGCCGGCGCCCGGGCCCTCTTGAAGGACGCGGGACCATACGCCGGTACCAGGGCCGAGGCGACCGATCGCAGCTCGCTGCTGGCGCTGATTCAGGTGGTGAAGGGAGACAGTCTCCCCGCCCTGGGCGCGGCACTGCTGGCGCTCGATCGTCGTGATAGCAGCGCGGCCGTGAAGGGACTGGAGCGGGTCGCTGAAGATCAGCCGGCTTCCGGTGCCGCGGCACTGCGGGTCCTGGCGGGCCGGGTCGAGGCGGCACGGGGGCATGGGGCGGAGGCCGAGCGATTGTTCCGGGCGGCCCGGGTGCCGGACGCGCCGGCCAGCGCGGCGGAAGCGGAGCTCGAGTTGGGTCGCCTCATGATCTCGCTCAATCGGTTGCCCGAAGCGACGGAACCGCTCGAGCATCTGATCATCAGCTACCCCGAGAGCGCCCTGGTCCCCGAGGCAAGGCGACTCCTCAACGTGGCCCGCGGCCTGGTGCCTCGCACGTGAACCGCCGCCGGTTTCTTCGCCAGAGTAGCGCCGTCCTGGCCGCGACCTGGATCCCAACGATCCTCCGGACCAGTTGGCGAATCGATGCGCCCTGGCTGCTGGTGCCGATGGACGATGTGCAGACCGACCATCTCAAGGCCTACGGTGTGGCGTTCCGGGTGCTCCAACGGGGCGGACGCGGCGAGTGGTTCCTGAACTACCGCGGCGGCTCCTTCCTGCTGCCGGCCGATCAGCTCACCGCACGGGACGCCGCGCTGGCGGGAGTGCGGGTCGAGCCGCTCGACGACGACCGGCTGGTCCGGATCCGCGCGGAGATCCAGCAAGGGAACATGGACGCGATCCCGCTGGAGAAGCCGCCACGGGTGGCGGTCTACGTCCCGCCCAATGCGCCGCCCTGGGACGACGCCGTGACCATGGTGCTTCAGTATGCCGGGATCGACTTCCAGAAAGTGTGGGATGCGGAGGTGCTGCGGCGCGGTGGCCTGGCCCAATGCGACTGGCTGCATCTGCATCACGAGGATTTCACGGGCCAGTACTCGAAGTTCTATCTCACCTATGCAGGCGCCGGTTGGCTGGCGGACATGGTGCAGCGGAACACCGGCATGGCCAAGACCTTGGGCTTCCCCTCGGTGCCGGCGGAGAAACGCGCGGTGGCCCAGGCGATCGCGGCGTTCGTTGAGCGGGGCGGGTTCCTGTTCGCCATGTGCACCGCCACCGAGACCCTGGATCTGGCCCTGGCCAGCGAGCACGTGGACATCGCCGCCGCCTTTGCCGACGGCACCCCGATGGATCCGGATGCCTCGGCCAAGATGGACTGGAGCAAGGCGCTGGCCTTCCAGAACGCGCGGCTCGAACTGAGTCCCACGCTGCCCAGCTTCTCGGACATCGATGGCCATCAGGTGAATTCGCCGCTGCGCCAGCCGCTGGGCGCCTTCAAACTGTTCAACTTCAGCGCCAAGATCGATCCGGTAGCCACCATGCTGGTGCAGAACCATCGCGACGTGATCCCCGACTTCTACGGCCTCACCACCAGTTTCACCCGGCGGACCTTGAAGCCCGGGGTCACGGTTCTGGCCGACGAGGCGGGAGCGCCCTGGGTGAAATACATCCATGGCGAGCGGGGCCAGGGCACCTGGACTTTCTATGGCGGGCATGACCCCGAGGACGCGCAGCACCAGATCGGCGACCCGCCGACCGATCTCTCGCTGTTCCCGCACTCACCGGGCTATCGGCTGATTCTCAATAACGTGCTGTTCCCGGCCGCGAAGAAGAAGGAGTTGAAGACGTAGAACGGGAGAACGGGAGAACAGGAAACGGGGAACGGGGAACAGGGAACCGCAGGGGGTGAGGCTCAGGATCCGGGAGAATGGGAGCCCCCTGTCGTCATCCCGAGCGAAGCGAGGGATCTCAAGGCCTCATCTGCCCGCGACCTTTGAGATTCCTCGGGGCTTTGCCCCTCGGAATGACATAACTCGGGCCCCACTACCATTCCGGCCCCCTACCCATTAGCTTTGTTTCCGATAGCCGAAAGGCCCCGGGGTAACAAGGCAGACCGGGTGATGAACCTGCCAAGTACCTTCGTCCCGGCTGGTGCAGCGCGCCAGACCGGGCGTTGTGTTTTCAGGGGGTGACAAGGAGTCCGGCGCGACGTGGTGTTGGTCTCAAGTCACAAGTCGCAAGCCTCTGCGACTCGAGACCTGCGACTTGTGACGGTAGCCTCTGCGCAGTCCTCAGTCCTCAGTCCTGTCCTTCTTGGCTGGCTTGTGCTCGCGTGGCACCAGACCGATGACCCGCACTCCGGCTCCCCGGGCCGCGTCGATCGCCCCGATCACTTCGGCGTAGCTCACGTCCTCGGTTCCCTTGATAAACAGCACCTTGCGGGTGCGGTCCTTGAACACCTCGCGGATCCGCTCCTCGAGCTGCTCGGTCGACACCCCGGCCTGGTTGAGGGAGTAGGTCGGGCCCGGGCCCACCTGCAGCACGATCTGGTCCCGGGCGGCGTTGGTCTTCATCTCGCCGGCCGCCTCGGGCGGCGGGACCTGGATATCCAGCCCCTTGAGCAGCCCGGGCTGAATCACCATCACCAGAATCAGCAGGCAGAGGAGCACGTCCACCATGGGCGTGATGTTGATATCGGCCATCGCGGCACCACGCAGGGAGAGCGTTGGCCTGGGGCGGCGCCGCTTTCTCATGGGTTCCCTCCCGTGGCCGTGGAATCGGCGCCCAAGCCGGCCGGCTGACTGATGGCGCCGATGGTGCGCACGCCGGCCGCCCGGGCCGCATCCACTGCATTCATGATCACGCTGTAAGGAAGGCTGCGATCGGCCCGCAGATAGAGCAGATGATCGCCCGGCCGCACCGCGTAGACCGCCCGCAGCCGCTCGATCAACTGAGCCGCGGGAATGCTGTCCTCCCCGAGGAAATAGGTGCCGTGTCCATCGATGCCGAGGGTGATGGCGTCACGCAGCTTCTGCGCGGTCACGTGGACGGCGGGCGGAGGCTCCGCGGAATACTCCGAGAGGACCGGCGTCACCACCATGAAGATGATCAGCAGGGCCAGCATCACGTCGATCATGGGGGTGATGTTCAATTCGCCGGCCACTCCCAGGTCACCCAGGGCCTTGAGCGCCGGCATCCGCGCGCCGGCGGGTCCGAGGCTCCCGCCTCCACGCCGCGCCGTGAACGCCATGCTACCGGGCCCCGACTGTCGCGGCCGGCGCGTCGTAGTTGAGCACGACGCCGGCGCGCCGGAGGGAGAGCCAGTCGATCAGCTCGTCGCTCACGAACGCCAGCTCGGAGAACAGCTCCTCCAGCCGGGTGATGAAGTAGTTGTAGAGCCACAGCGCCGGGATGGCGACCAGCAGCCCGACCGCCGTGGTCACCAGCGCTTCGCCCACCCCTCCCGCCACGGCTTCGATCCCGCCGCCGCCGGTGGCGGCGATGCCGACGAAGGAGTTGGTGATGCCGATGACGGTGCCCAGGAGTCCCACGAAGGGCGCCGTGGCCCCGATGGTGGCCAGCGCCGACAGCCGCCGCTTGAGCTCGGTGGCGATCAGGACCTGCTGGCGGGTGACGGTCCGCTCGGCCGACTCGATCGCCCGGTCCGCCAGTTCGGGGTCTCCCAGCAGCGGCGTGGCCCGTTCCAGCGCTTCACCCAGCACCCGGGAGAGCGGCGAGTCGGGGTGCTCATGCGCGAGGGCGATCGCATCCTCCAGCCGGTCCTCCTGCAGGGCACGGGCGAAACCCGGCGCCACCTCCCGGGAGCTTCGCCGCAGGGCGCGAAGCTGGCGCCACTTGAGGAAGCCGACCGTCAGGGTCAGCACATTCATCGCGGCGAGCAGCAGGATCACCAGCCAGGGAAGCAGGCCCATTCGGGCGACCAGATCGAGAATCGACACGCGGTTCCTCCTTACTTCTGCAAAGACCACCGTAGCGGCACCCGCACCAGCACGGGGACCGTCTCCATTTTTCCATCAATCGTCGTCCGACCCGGAGAGAACCGGGCCCGCTTTACCAGCTCGAGGGCAGCACCCGCGAACAACTCGTGGCTGGAGGACACGATGCTCGCCGACCCCGGATCCACCAGGCCGGTGGTGTCCACCACGAACTCGACCACGACCGAGCCCTCCACTCCGAGGTCCCGCAGCGACGCCGGATAGCGGTTGAGCAGGAGATCGTATATCTCGCGTCGGTTGAGCAACTGGGGCTTGACCAGGACGTCCTGGACTTCGATCGGCCGGATCGGGGGCCGAGAGGACGCGGTCAGCACATCCGAGGTCCGGCCCTCCAGCGCCAGGGAGGCGGCCAACTCGGGCGGCAGCGCCAGCGGGGGTTTTCCTCCCGCGACTCCGCCAGCGATGCCGCGGCCGGTGTAGTCCCCCTCATTGGCGGCGACCTCGGTTGGATCCGGCGGGGGCAGACCCGCGATCTCTTTGGGGGCCAACAGCTCCTGAAAGCCGGCGACCTTGTCCGGATGCTCCACTTCGGACTTCACCGCGGGAATCTCCACTCCCTGGCTCACCACCAGGGGGCGGGCGCGCTGTACGGTTGCCCGCGGGGATTGCGGCTCGGTGGGAGGAGGAACGTCGAGGTAAGTGACGGCCTCCGAGTCCAGCTCCGGCGTGGCCGACACCGGCGAGCCGTGGCGCAGGGAGAGAATCGCGAGCAGATGAACCGTGGAGAGCAGCGTCGCCGGACCCATCTCCTTCCGCCAGAGATCGCGGTGCCATCCGGTGCTGACCAGCGAGCCAAGCAGCACGAAGCGAACGCGCGGCTGGGGCCTTTCCCCGTGGGGGACTGTCCCTGGCGATGGATTCGATTCTGCCTTGCTCGGCATCGTCGGCCTCCGATGCCGCGGTTCCGGTGGACCGGAAGCGCGTGGCTGTTCTCTACCGTTTCCACGCCAAGCTACCGGCAGCGCAATGAAGCTTGCTTTAACCGGGGATGAACCAGGGCTCAGGTCGCGAGCAGAACCGGCGTGGCAATGGGAGGCGGGGGAGAGAGAGTATCGGTTTCTTCACGATCCATTCACGGCCGACACACATCGGGGCGCCCAAGCTTCCCAAGGACCGGCCTGTCCAGGAACCCTGGAGGGAGGTAGGCGACCGTGCCCGAGCCGGCGAGTCCCGATGACTTGCGGGAAGAGCAGTTCTGGAAGACGCTTTTGCGCCTGACCTGGACCTGTCTGGTCGTGGTGCTGGCCGGGGCTATCCTGTCGTCGCTGACCATCCTGTTTGGCTGGATTCCCTATCTCCTTCTCTCTCTGCTCGGAGTCCTCGCCGGGATCGCGATCGCGGTTGCGGTGGCAGGATCGCCACGCGGGCGAGTATTGGCGGGTCTGCTGTTGGGCGGGGTGACCTTCCCCCTGCTCGCCGCCTACCTCGGCGGGCTCGCGGTGTCGAACCCCGGCGCGTTCAGCGCCTATTCCACGAGCTTCTTCCCCTTTCTGGCCAACGCGGCCGGGACCATGCTCGCCGCGTTGTGGATCGGGCGAATCTGGCACGGTGAGTCGCAGCGCCCGGCGGAGGTGACTCCGGGTGGGGCGGAGCCCGGTCGGGGAGGATCGTCATGAAACAGATTGGATTTCTCAAACTGGTCGCGATCTGGTCCCTCATCCCGAGCTACTCGCTCGGCGGCGGGTTGATCGGATGGGGCCTCGATCGTTGGCTCCACACCTTCCCCATTTTCACCGGGGCAGGTCTGATCATCGCGTTCGGCCTTGCGATTCGAGACATGCTCAAGCTGAGAGACGAGATCTTCGAGCAGAAAGACAGCGGGTAGTCGTATGCAAGAAACGGTCGCTCCGCATCTGCCGTATATCGTCATCTTCAACCTCCTGGTCGTCTCCACGGTCTTGATCGGGTTGGGGATCGCGGCGACCGCGCGGCCGCTCAAGGAGCTGCCCGAGGGCAGGCAGAACGCCGCCGAGCTGGTGCTCGAGTGGTTCGTGACCCAGGCGCGTCGAATGGACCCCGGGAGTGTCCGGCTCATAGCCCCGTTTCTCGCCACCCTGTTTCTGCTGATCTTCGCCAGCAACCTGCTGGCCCTCTTGCCGGTTCCACTGCTCAAGATCCCGCCCACCGCCTATTTCAGTGTTCCGCTCGGTCTGGCCCTGGTCTCGGTGCTCGGCGGAGTGGCCATGTCGGCCAGTGTCCGGGGCATCGGTTCGGCACTGAAGCATCTGGTCTGGCCGAATCCGCTTCAGCTGGTGGGCGAAGCAAGCCACACGCTCTCGTTGTCCCTGCGACTCTACGGAAACATCGGTGCCGGAGTCCTGGTCGCGGCGCTGGCCGCCCAGGCCGCCCCCTACGGGCTTCCGCTCGTCATCGACGCGCTCGAGCTGATTCCGGCAGTGGTCCAGCCGGTCGTCTTCACTCTGCTTACCGCCAGCTTCCTGTCGACCGCGGTGCATCGGGAACCGGGGCCGGGCAAGGGCGGGGAACCCACGACGAAACTGAAACCAGGAAGCCCCCTTAGCCTGGAGTCCGGGAGGGCTCAATGAAGGAAATTCTGCTGGTACTCATCCCCACGCTCACGCTGGTGCCGACGGCGGTCGCGGCCGCCCTGGCCATGCGGAAGATCTCCAGTGCCGCCCTCGAAGGGATGACGCGGCAGCCGGAGATCGCCAATCAGCTGTTCACCTCCATGCTGGTGAGCCTGGCGCTGGTCGAGGCCCTGGTGATCTACTGCCTGGTGGTGGCCTTGCTGGTGGCCGCGAAGGTCTAGCGCACCGACGGGAGTCCGGGCGGCACGATGGTCCTCGACCCGCTCGATCAGATCCATCTGGTCACGACGGTGGCAACCGTTGTGATCTTCCTTCTTACTCTGCTGGTCCTCCGCCGGGTGGTCTTCCTTCCGGTCATCGAGGTGATGGAGCATCGCCGGGCGAAAATCGAGGCGGCCCGGGCCCGCAAGACCGAGGCGGAAACGCTATTGGGGAACGTCCAACGCCAGGCCGACGAGGCCCTGAACGGGGCCAAGGCGGAGGCCGCCCGAATCCTCGGTGGGGTCCGGGAGGAATTGGCCGGGGTCCGCCGGGAGAAGATGGCGGCGGCAAGTACCGAGGCTGAGGCCATCCTGGTCCGGGGCCGCGAAGAAGTCGCCGTGCTTCGCGCCGCGGAGGAGACCAGGCTCACCGAGGAGTTGTACGTCTCGGTTGGCAAGACGCTGACGGCCATGATCGGCCCGGTGGAAGAACCTGCGGTGCGACTGGTGGTGAGCCGGGCGCTGTCCGCGAAGGAAGCCGGGTGACCCATGGAGGAGCTGCTCCGTCAGGTTCTCAGCGACCTCGCCGCCAATCCGGTCCGATCCGCGGTGGAGGTGCTTCAGTCACTCCTGCTGTTGGTGATCGTGGTGTGGGCCGCCAGCAAGTTCGCGCGCCGTCAGCTGGCGGAGCGACATTCCCGGATCGCCGCTGAACTGACGGCAGCGGAGACAGCGGAGCGGGAAGGGACGGGGATGGAGGCGAAGGCTCGCGACCTGGCGGCCGGCATCGAACAGCAGGTCGCCGAGGTACTGAGGGCGGCTCACGAGCAGGCGGAGCAGGAGCGGAAGACCGCGACGGCGCAAGTGGCCGCCGACGCAGAACAAGCGGTCGTGCAAGCGCGACAAAGCGTCGAGCGTGAAAAGCAGCGGCTGGCTCGGGAGGCCTCGGAGCGGCTGGTTCGTCTCACCGCCGAGGCCGCGCGGCGCTATCTGGACGAAGTCCTCACCGAGAACCAGCGTCGCACCCTCATCCAGCGCGCGATCCTGGAGAGCCTCGAGGAGATGAGCGGAACGGCCGCTCCCCGGGACGCGGGAGTTTCCTGAGATGCCGGCGCTGGAACAGCAGTCGCCGCCCGTGGCCGGCGCGGAGTTCCGGGAGGCGTTGCGCCGACTCGAGTCCGGCAGCGTAAGGCTCGAGTGCCAGGTGGCGCTGGACCCCGGCCTGGTCGAACGCGTCGCAGCGGCGCTCTCGAGGGCGGCGGGAAGGCCGATCGCGGTCGAGGTCAAGGTGAATCCTCGACTGGCTTCAGGGGCGACGCTGTATTTCGGCCCCGACCTCAAGCTGGATCTGGATCCGCGGCGGAAGCTCCTGAAGGACCTGGAGGAGAGGGCCGGGATCCGCCCGGAGGAACGGGCGCCTCCGGCCGCGCCCCCGCCAGCTCTGGAGCAGGCGGCGCGTCGCCTGGCCGAAATCATCGAGAGCCCGGTGCCCCGGCCCCGGTTGGAGGAGATCGCCGACCGGGGCGCGGTGCAACAGGTCGGGGATGGGGTGGCGATCGTCGGAGGCCTCCGGGGAGTGCGTTCCCAGGAGGTGGTCCGCTTCGAGAACGGGGCCGAGGGGATCGCCTTCAACCTGCTCGAGGACTCGGTCGGCTGCCTGCTCCTCGGTCCCGAGCGAGGGATTGCCGAGGGGAGCACCGTCGAGCGGACCGGCCGGGGGCTGCAGGTTCCCGTCGGAGACGCATTGATCGGCCGGATGATCAACGCCCTGGGGCAGCCCGTCGATGGGCGAGGTCCGGTGATCACCGAGGAGACCAGCCCGGTCGAGCGACTCTCCCCCGGCGTCGTCCAGCGGCAACCCGTCACGGAATCATTGCATAGCGGCATCAAGGTGATGGACGCCCTGGTGCCATTGGGTCGGGGCCAGCGGGAGTTGATTCTGGGCGACCGCAAGATCGGCAAGACCACGGTGGCGGTCGACGTCATTCTGAGCCAGCAGGGATCGGGAGTCGTCTGCGTCTATGCCGCCATCGGGCAGAAGGCCTCGTCCCTGGCCCGAGTGATCCGTCTTCTCGAAGAGCGCGGGGCGATGGCCTATACGGTCATCGTGGTGGCCCTGTCGAGCGACCCACCGGCCTTTCGCTATCTCACGCCATACACGGCCTGCGCCATCGGCGAACAGGTCATGGCGCAGGGCCGGGACGCCCTGGTGATCTACGACGATCTCTCCAAGCATGCCGTGACCTATCGGGAAATCTCCGCCCTGCTCAGGCGGCCGATCGGGCGGGAGGCGTATCCGGGCGACATCTTCTATGTCCACTCCCGGCTGCTCGAGCGGGCCGCGCGACTCCGCGACGACCTGGGTGGAGGGTCCCTCACCGCGCTGCCCATCGTGGAAACCCTGGCCGGAGACATCTCGGCCCTGATTCCCACCAACGTCATCTCTATTTGCGATGGGCAGATCGTGCTCGATAGCGGCCTTTTCAACGAAGACTCGCGGCCGGCCATGGACGTCGGTCTGTCGGTGTCCCGGGTCGGAGGGCTGGCCCAGACCCCGGCCATGCGAAAGGTGGCCGGCCGCCTTCGGATCGACCTGGCGCAGTATCGGGAGATGGCCCGCTTCGTCAAGTTCGGCGCCGAGGTCGACGAAGCGACCCTGGCGCAGCTCCGTCGAGGCGAGCGCGAGCTGGAGGTCCTGAAGCAAGGCGCGCACGAGCCGCTCCCGCTGGAGCGGGAGATCGTCATTCTGTACGCCGCGGTCAACGGCTACACCGACGACGTGCCCGTGGAGCGGATCGGCCGGTTCGAGGTGGAGCTCTACGATTTCATGGAAGCGCATCATCCGGAGGTCATGACCGCCATCCGCGAGACCGGGGATCTCACCGCCGCCATCGAGGAGCGTCTCGGCGCGGCACTCCGCGATTTCCATGACGGTTTCCTGGGCGGACTGGCGGGAACGGTCCCGGGGAGCGACAAGCGACATGGGCAAACTGCTTGAACTCAAACAGAAGATCGCTGCGGTCGAGAACATTCAGACCATCACCCGTACCCTGGCGACGGTTGCGGCGGCCAAGCTGGGGCGGACCCGGCGGCGCGCTGCCGGAATGCGGTCCTATGCGCAGCGCATTCGGGAAATGGTGTCGCATCAGCAGGCCTCGCTGGCCCGCCGGGGGTTGAGCCTGGGGGCACTCTCGTCTCTGCTCCGGGAACGCGTGCCGTTCCACCGCGTCGCTCTGCTCGTGATCTCATCCGACCGAGGCATGTGCGGCGGTTACAACCTGGAGATCTGCCGCCATGGCCTGGAATTCTGGGAGCAGCGTCGGAAATCCGGCCAACCAGTTGCCTTCGTGCTGAAGGGAGCCAGGGGCGCCCGGTTCTTTCAGCGGCGCAAGGCTGCGGTACTCCACCAGGAGGGCTGGTCGCGGGGAGGGATCAAGCGCGCGGAGGTGGAGCGTCTCCTGGGCCTGCTCCTGAACCTCTATCAGTCGGGCCAGGTGGACGCGGTCTTCGCGGCGTATACCGAATTCCATTCTCCGATCCATCGCCAGCCCCGCATCATCCGTCTGCTGCCGATCGAACTTCCGGCCGGGCCCGATGAGAGGCGGGCAGGAACGGACACGGCGTGGAGTTACGAGCCCGGGCTGACGGAACTGATTGACGAGCTGCTCACCCTCTACCTGAGGGTTCAGCTGACCGACGCGCTTCTCGAGTCCTATGCCAGCGAGCAGGGCGCCCGGATGATCACGATGGAAGAAGCGACCGAACGCGCCGAGAAGAGCCTGCAGGAATACCGCGTGCAGCACAATCGGCTGCGGCGGGAGATGATCACCACCGATCTCCTGGGAACGCTGTACGCCTCCCGGGCGATCGAGCAAACCTCGGGAGCGCCGGCCCAGCCGGCGTGATGGTCAGGTGACGACGCGAGAGGAGATCGTCCGCGAGGCATCGTCCCGGGTCTATCGCAGCCTGATCACCCCGAAGGCACCCGGGATGGTGGCCCAGGTGATGGGGCCGGTGGTGGACGTCACGTTCGGTGGCAAGCTCCCGGCCATCGGCAATCTGCTGCGCGCCAGCGAGCCGACCACCGGCCTGCCGTTGGAGGTAGCACAGTTGCTGGGCGAGGGGCTGGTGCGGACCATCGCCCTGGACTCGACCGACGGTTTGGCCCGGGGCACCGAAGTCTTCGATACCGGGGGGCCGATCAGCGTGCCGGTCGGCCCGGAGATTCTGGGCCGGCTGTTCAACGTTCTCGGTGATCCGATCGACGAGCGGGAATTCCGGGTCGGCCGGACTCAAGGCATTCACCGGGAGGCGGGGCGATTCACGGCGCTGCTGGAGGCTCCTCAGGTGCTGGAGACCGGGGTCAAGGCCATCGACCTCCTGACGCCGTTCCCCCGGGGCGGCAAGATCGCCCTATTCGGAGGCGCCGGCGTCGGCAAGACGGTCATCGTCATGGAGCTGATCCGCAACATCGGCGTCGAGCACCGTGGCGTCTCGGTGTTCGGTGGTGTCGGTGAACGAACCCGCGAAGGCAACGACCTCTGGCTCTCGATGGCCCAGTCCGGCGTCCTCGACCGCGCCGTCCTCGTCTTTGGCCGGATGAGCGAGCCGCCCGGCGCCCGCTTCCGGGTGGCGCTGTCCGCATTGACGATGGCCGAATACTTCCGGGACGAGCGCAAACAGGATGTGCTCCTCTTCTTCGACAACATCTACCGCTACGTGCAGGCCGGCCTGGAAGTCTCGCTGCTCCGGGCTCGGATTCCGTCGGAAGTCGGTTACCAGCCCACCCTGTTCACCGAAATGGGACAGCTGCAGGAGCGGATTGCCTCGACCCGGGACGGGGCCATTACCTCGGTCCAGGCGGTGTACGTCCCCGCAGACGACCTGGCCGATCCCGGACCGGCCTCGGTCTTTGCCCATCTCGATGCGACGGTGGTGCTGTCGCGGCGGATCGCCGCCCAGGGCCTCTATCCGGCGATCGATCCCCTCCAGTCCTCCTCTCAGATTCTGGAGCCCGGTATCGTGGGGAAGGAGCATGCCGAGGTGGCAGGGAAGGCCCGGAGCTATCTCCAGCGCTACGGCGCCTTGCAGGATCTGATTGCCATCCTGGGCGTCGAGGAGCTGTCAGAGGAAGACAAGATCGTGGTCCGGCGCGCTCGCCGCCTGCAGCGATTCCTGTCCCAGCCCTTCTTCGTGGCGGAAGCGTATACCGCGATTCCGGGGCGTTATGTGCCGCTGGCGGAGACGATCCAGGGATTTCGGGAGATCGTGGAGGGTCGGCACGACGAAGTACCGGAGCAGGCGTTCTTCATGGTGGGGACCATCGCCGAGGCGCTGGAGAAAGCCAAGACCCTGGCCGGTCTCCAGGCCCATGACATCCTGTCCGTGCAGAAGGAGAACTGATGCCTCCTGGGGCCCTGGCACTCGAGATCGTCACGCCGGACGGGGTCGCCTTGCAGGAGAGCGACGTGGATATGGTCGTCTTTCACCGGCTCGAGTCCCGGTTCGATCCGGGCAGCGAGATCGCGATCTTCCCGCTCCACGGCCCCCTCCTGGTCAGGGCGGCAGTCGCCCCGGCCCGGTTTCGCAGAGGGGACCGCACGATTCACCTGGCCCTCGGTGGCGGGTTCGCCCAGATCCTGCACGACCAGGTCGTCATCGTGACTCCACGACTCGAGCGCGTATCGCCCGCGGAGAGAAATCCACGTCGCGCAGCCCGGGAGGTCTGCCGCAGGTGGCGGGAGCAGCTTGGTCAGCTCCGGGCGGAAATGGTGGGGTATCCGGAGGCGGACGGGGCGGTCAAGACGGACAGGAAGGACAAGGCGGACAAGACGGACAGGAGGGACAATGCGGACAAGACGGACAAGGCGGTCAAGTCGGACAGGACTGACAGGAATCTCAGAACCCAGAACCCAGAACTCTGAACCCTTCTCAGTCCTCAGTCCTCATCCCTCAGTCCTACCCGGCTTGGCCTACCTCTTGCCTATCATCTGACGGCCCCATCATCAGGTGAGACAAGATGGCTCGCAGCGCCCTGCGTCTAACGCACGCCGCCCTCGCTACTTGCGCTATTCTGGCGGGCTCGGCCTGCTCTTCACACTACATCCAGGTGCCCCCTCGGGT
>DATIWD010000031.1:0-3419 GCA_035519565.1 Gemmatimonadales bacterium
GTCTTGCCGATCGCGATTGTCGCGAGGCTCGAGGGCAGCGTCACCACCGTCGACAACATTCCGGCGAACTCGGAGTTCCCCCGATCGAACACCCGGATGCTCAGCTCGTAGGCCACGGCCGCGATCGCCAATCCCAGATACGTGATCGAAACGGCCTTGCGGGTCGTCATTCCCCTCGCTCCGCGACCACCAGCAACGAGCTCCCGACTCGCCAGCGCAACCAACCCAGTAGCTGTTCCTCGAGCCGAGAGAAACCGTACAACAAGCCGTTGAGCCAGGACGCTGGGACCCTGGCGGGACGAGCCGGTAGCCGAAATGTCTTCTCCGCAAATCGCACGGCCAGCTTGGCCGGTACCGTCCAATGGAAGAAGTACTTCGATTCCAGCACCTGGAGACCGGCCCCACGAAGCAAGGGAGCCAGCTCCTCACGTGTGTACCTGGTGAGATGGTGATTGAGATCGTCGTGGTGGGTCCAGAGGCTCCGAAAGGCGGGGACCGTGATGAGCAGGGTCCCGCCCGGCTCGAGCAGCTCTCGCGCCCGGCTCAGCGCCGCCGCCGGATCGGCCAGATGCTCCAGCACATCCAGCATCACGATCAGTGAGTAGGTAGTCCCGGGCTGGAAGCTCCGGTCGAACGGCCCCGGGTAGATCCGGCCCCGGGCTCGTCCCTGCTCGGTGACCAGTCCCTCATCGGCTTCGATTCCCTCGACGCGCCCGGCGATTTCCTTGAGTTTGCCAAAGAAGAGCCCGTCGCCACAGCCCACGTCCAGCGCCGACTTCCACCCAGTTGCTGGCCGGTATCGCCGCAGGGCATCCATGATGACCGGCTCCCGCGCCCGCCACCACCAGTGGCGCTGGTAGAGGTCGGAGTAGGTGGAGGCATAGGTGGGGTCCATGCCAGAATAATGGACGACACCGACACGGGGGCACAGAGGGGTGCCGCCCGGAGGGTCCGCTCGCGCCCGCGGACCAGCCGGGATAGCTTGAGAATCACCCCTCTCACCCGGAGCCACCCGATGAAAGCTCAGCTTCAGCTCGCGATACTGACCCTCTTCGCGCTGCCAGCCACCGGGCGGGCGCAGACCCCCGTGGCGGACGGATTCCGTTCGATGGAGCAACGCATGGCCAAGAACCTGGTCGCGGCAGCGGAGGAGATGCCCGCCGACAAGTACGGCTACAAGCCGACCCCGGCCCAGATGAGCGTCGGCGACATCGTGGGCCACCTGTCCGAAGGGAACGACTACTTCTGCGGGACCATCGGCGGCATGGCCGCGCCCAAGCGGGCCGAGCTCCCCAAGACCGCCTCGAAGGAGCAGCTGGTCGCCCGGCTCAAGGAGACCTTCCAGTTCTGCGAGACCGCGCTGGCCAAGCTGGACGATTCGAACCTCGGCGCCAAGGTGCCGTTCTTCGGCGGGCGCCAGGTCACCCGGGCGGAAGCCATGTTCGTGGCGGTGGAAGACTGGGGAGACCACTACAGCCAATTCGCCAACTACCTGCGGCTGAACGGCCTGCTGCCGCCGACGGCAAAGAAAAGCTAGAGGCAAGGGGCAAGAGGTAAGAGGGCTCTAAGCTGGGATCTACGAGAGACTGTCATTCCGAGGGTCGTCGCTTCGCGACGATTCCCTCGGGATGACATCTTACCGTTCTCCCGCTCTCCCGTTCTCCCGTTCCCCTGTTCCCCGTTCTCCTGTTCTCCCGTTCCCCCTTCCCCCCACTCAGTCCTCAGTCCTCAGTTCTTACTCCTCCTCCCGATCACCCTATCCACGATGTACAAGGGCCTCGACTTCGCCTCCTCGTAGATCCGGCCCACGTACTCGCCGATCACGCCGAGGAAGAACAGGTTCACCCCGGAGAGGAAGGTGACCACCAGGATCAGCGCGGTGAAGCCCTTGGGCGATTGATGAAAGAAGAGCTTGGCGACCAGCGAGTAGATCGAGAACAGGGTCGAGAGCACGATGGCGATCAGGCCCAGGATCGCCGCGGCGCGGAGCGGCGCGATCGAGAAGGCGAAGATCCCGTCGAACGCCAGCCGGAACAGCTTGGCCAGGCTGTACTTGCTCCGGCCCGCGTAGCGTTCCTGCCGATCGACCGGAATCCCGATCTGCCGGAACCCGGCCCAGGCCCGAAGCCCCCGGAGGTAGCGGTGCCGTTCGGGCGTTCGGCGGATCTGCTCCACCACCCGGCGAGACATGAGTCCGAAGTCTCCGGCGTCCACCGGGAGCTGCAGGTTGGAGAGCTTGCTGAGCAGGCGGTAGTAGATCGCGTAGCTGGCGCGAAGCCAGAGCCCCTCCTTCCGGCTGGCGCGCTGAGCGTAGACCACGTCGTAGCCGTCGGCGTAGGACCGGAGGAAAGTGGGAATCGACTCCGGCTGGTCCTGCAGGTCACCGTCCATCAGCACCGTGACGTCGCCGGTCACATGATCCAGTGCCGCGGTCAGGGCCGCCTGGTGGCCGAAGTTCCGGGAGAGCGCCACCACGACGAGGCGGGGATCCTGAGCCGCCGCGGCCTCCAGCTGAGCCAGGGTCCGGTCGCGACTGCCGTCGTCCACGATCACGATCTCGTGCGGTCCGCCGGGAGTCTCGTCGAGCACGGCACCCAGCCGCCGCAGAAACTCGGGCAGCACCGCCTCCTCGTTGTACATCGGCACCGCGACCGAGACCCTCGGCGGCTGGCTCATCCCCGGGCCTTTCCCTTGAAGTAGACCATGTTCCAGAGCGTGAGGCCCGCTCCCTTGAGCGGGTAGGCCTCGAACACTACCGGCTCGAACGACTGGGTGAAAAGTCCGCGCCACTCCTCGAGCGGCCGGGCGAATCTCCCGCGATCCCAGCGGGCTAGCAGTCGCGCCGCCGAGGGCCCCGCCGGGAGCACCAGGTCGAGGATGTGGATGTGTCCGTCCGGGGTCAACAGGGTAGACAGGTGAGAGAGGATTCGGCGCACATCGGCGGTCTCCACGTGATGAAGAAAGCTGTTGAGCAGGATCCAGTCGTAGCGCTGGTCGGCCGGGACGGTGTAGGTCGTGGCATCGGCCACCAGGAACTCCCGGCCGTGCCGCCGACGCGCGTCTGCGACGTAGGCGGGGTTGATGTCGATCCCCAGGTACTCCGCGTGGTTGAACCGGGCGGTGTTGGTCCCCGGCCCGCACCCCACATCCAGCACCCGCCGAGCGGCTCCGATGTCGTTGTGCCGCCGGACCGGCTCGAACTTGGCTTCGGCGAAGGGTGCCTGCCACAAGCGGTAGACGGCGGTCCGCTCGAGGAGTCGATCGACCCAGCTCATGGACGCCACCGGACTTCGAACCGGCCGATGGTATCGGCGGCCGGGTACAATCGCTTGACCGCCGCTTCCAGCTCGAGGGGAATGACCCGGGTGAAGAGGGAGGCGTGGTTGAAGACCACCACGTTGATCCCGCGCTCTTCCAGC
>DATIWD010000032.1:0-17040 GCA_035519565.1 Gemmatimonadales bacterium
ATGGGGAACAGGGAACGGGGTATCCTCACCCCCTGACCCCCTCTCATGCCTCACCCCCAAGACCACTCTCTGCGCGACAGCTTGCGTGCGTTCCCCCTCTCCACTTCGTGGAGAGGGGGTCAGGGGGTGAGGCTAGACCAGATCCTCTATCGCCACCCGGCACACTTCGCTCAACCTATCGCGATCTTCATAATTCATCCCGCTGGTCGGAATCGGCGCTCCCACTCTCACAGTAATGGGACCAGGGCGGATCACGTTGCTCCCGCTGGGCAGCACCTGGAAGGTCCCGATCACCCGTACCGGGACCGCCGGCACCTGGGCCGCGATGGCCAATACGAAGGGGCCTTTCTTGAACGGCAGCAGTTCGCCGGTCCGACTCCGGGTCCCCTCCGCGAACACCACGGCGGAATGTCCCGAACGAACGGTGTTGGCCGCGTTCTGATAGGCATCCATGGCCGAGCGGATCTGCTGGCGGTCGATGAAGATCTGCCCCCCCTCCGCCATGGCCCGACCGATGATGGGAAAATGCCGCAGCTCTTTCTTCGAGACGAACCGGGGTGAATCGGGGAGTAAGGTGATCAGCGCCCAGATGTCCACCCAGGAGAGATGATTGGAGACGAAGACGTAGGGCTGCCCCGGCGACAGGTGCTCCAGTCCTTCCACCGCTGCGTCGAGACCGTTGGCCCTGAGGAGAAACCGTCCCCATCCCACGGGGGCATGGTCATACACCCCGCCTTTGCGATAGGGCACCCGGAAGGTCGCCGCGAAGATCACCTTGAGGCCGTAGTACACGGTGCCGACGAACAGGGTCACCCAGTACCGCGCGGCACTCAGGAAATCTCTCATGCGAAGTGATCGTACCCGGTGAGCGGGACCTCCCTTCCCTGCATCCGGCACACCGAGCCACTCCCGGTACTCACTCGGCCGATCAGCGTGAGCGGAATTCCCAGCTCCCGCTCGAGCGCACCGGCATCGGCGGAGGTGAACTGTCGCGGCATCGCGACCAGCAGCTCGTAGTCCTCACCACCCAGCGCGGCGAAGACGGCGGGAGGCTGATTGGCCCGCGAAGCGGCCGCGGGAACGGCGCCGTGGAGCGGGACCCGCTCGATCGCCAGCTCGACCATCACCTGCGACGCGGCCGCCAGATGCCCCGCGTCTCCCGCCAGGCCATCGCTCAAGTCGATCAGCGCGTGGGCCCCTCGCTCCGCCAGCCAGAGCCCCGCCCCGATGCGAGGCACCGGATGCGCGAAGGAACGTCGAGCCGTCGTGATCGGCGTCTCTCCGGCGGACCAGGCGGCGAGTGCGGCCCGAGCGCCTCCGAGCTCGCCGGTCACCCAGATGCCATCGCCCGGTTGCGCGCCCTGTCGCCGGACCGGACGAGCGGTGCGTCCCACCACCGCGATGTCGATCGTGAGCACGGGCGCTGTCGAGAGATCTCCTCCCAGCACTCGCCCTCCCACCGAGGCCACCGCTTCGCCCACGCCTCGCATCACGGTCGCCACGTCCCCCGGATCTCCGCCCTTCGGCACTCCGACCGAGGCCAGCAATCCCTCGGGACGCGCCGCCTCCGCGGCCAGATCGGAGAGTGCCCCCGCCGCGGCCTTCCATCCGATCTCCTCGAGCGACAACCACTCGCGGCGAAAGTGCACCCCCTCCACCGAGAGATCGATGCTCAGGGCGATAAACTCGTCACCCACCAGGATCAGGGCGCAGTCGTCTCCCAGATCGCCGGCGCTGGCACCCAGCGCCTTTTCAATGGCGCGGATCCGGTCGAACTCGGGGCCGGGGCCCAGACCGAGATGACTCATGGCGCCACCAGGTCGAGCCGCCAGCGGATCAGCCCTTCGCTGGTGGCCATCCAGAGGTAATCGTCGGTAACCGCCATCTGCCGGACTTGCCCGGGTATGTCGGCCGGCGCCGGAAAGATGCGACGGGGGACCGAGTCCTGGCGCGCGTAGCCCAATCCTTTGTCTCCCGCGATGAAGAAGCCATTGCCGTATGGCACCATGGCGCGGAGCGAACCCAGCCGGTTCGAGAGCGACGGGCCCACCGCCCAGGAGCGACCGTTGGGTGCGCGCCAGAAGAGATGGTCGTCGGTGAGGCCGACCAGGCTGGCCCCGTTCCACGCCAGCGCGCGCACGACCCCTTGATACTCGGGTCCCTCGAGCGCCTTCGGCTGCAACAGGTACGGCTCGATCGGAAGTGCCACGAAGAGCCCGTGATCGGTTCCCACCCAGATGGTGTCCCCTTTCACCTCGACCGCGGTGACCGAGTCCTTGGAGCCGGGAGTGAGCAGCTCGAGCACCGTGCCGGCCACGCGGGCCATGCCGCCCGCGGTGCCGATTGCCACGATGCGATCGCTGGTCGCCACCGCCATCACCCTGGTGTTCGGCAGCCCGAGCACGGCTCCATAGAGCTGAGCGGTGTTCTGATCGGGATCCCACTGGACCAGCCCCATATCGGTCGCGGCCCAGAGCTCGGGCCCCCGAGTCGCCATTCCATACACCGTGCCCAGGCTCGGCACTCCCCTCACCGGCGGCGAGACCCAGCGAAACTCGGTCAGATCGGAGGAGACGTAGGCGAACTGGGGCTCACTCGCATACGAGGATTCGATGTTGACCCAGACCCCACCCGGCGCTTCGACGACGCCTCTCGCATCGTCTTCGGGTAGACCGAACCGCAGCTCTTCGGGGCGAGCGGCGCCCTCCGCGAGATACAGCAGCCCCCGGCCCTTGGTGCCCAGGTACCAGCCGTGTCCACCGAACGCCTGGGCCACCGAGGTCACCCGCCATTCCGGTGGGGCGCCATCGGTGCCGCCGGGCGGTGGCGTCAGCCGGGGCAGCGTCCGCAAGACCTCATCGACCGAAAGCGGACTGAGCGGTCGCGCGGGAGGATCGCTCATCTTGAAGGCGGTTCCCTTGCGTCCCACCACGCGCCAGCCATCCGGGCTCTGGAGGAAGAGACCCTTGTCGGGCGCGCTGAAGTCGAACGCGATGTCGAGCACCGCGGCCGGCACCATGCCGGCGCCCCATCGCCCACCCTGCGGCGTGAAGTGGACCCACCCGTCGGCCCGGGCCAGCCAGAGCGAATTATCCAGCGGATCCACCAGACCACAGAACACCTGGTCCAGCATGTGGGGATCGGGCGGGACGAAGGGACCGTCCCAGCGCTGGAGCTGAGGATCCCAGGTCAGCAGCGCGGAGGGCGAAGTGAGGTAGACCCGATCCGGGGCTACCGCGACGGCGGTGATGTGGGTGAACGACCCGATCACCGCCCGATCAGCAGGAGACCAGGTGCTCTGCGCCGCCGAGGGAGTGGCGGACAGGATGGACAAGACGGACAAGACGGACAAGGCGGGCGGGGCGGACCGGGGAGACGGCATCCAGCCCAACGGATTGTTTATCCTCTGCGCCCTCCGTTCCACCAGGGCCAGCTCTGTCGGGACTCGCATCGGGCCATCAGCTCTCCGCTAGACCGTCTCCGGAGCATCCAGCTCCAGGAGAATCGGTGGCCGAGCGGGCGGACGGGAATCGTGAAGGGTACGCCAGGAGCGCCAGAGATCGGGGAGTGCCGCGACCACGTCCATGGGGCGCAGGCCTCGGGCTGTCACGCGACGGGCGGCGAGATCGGCGGTGCGCCCGAGAATCTGGGCGCCCAACGCCGCGGCCATCTCGGGCGCCAGTCCCTGCGCCAGCGCCGTTCCGATGAAGCCACTCAACAGGTCGCCGCTCCCGCCGGTCGCCAGCCCGGGATTCCCGGCCGCGAGCGTGTAGATGGCCCGCCCATCTCGCGCCACCACGGTGGGGACGCCTTTGAGCAGCACGGTGGCGCCGGCATCGCGCGACGCCTCTGCCGCGGCGGTCCACGGATCGGCCTCGAGGGCGGCGGCCCGGTCGGGGAAGAGAGTCCGGAACTCGCCGGGATGCGGGGTCAGCACGACCGGACGCCAGGCCGCAATCTCTCGCAGTGCCTCGAGTCGCCCGGCCAGAGCAACCAGGCCGTCGGCGTCGATCACCACCGCCTTGGCCTTGGCCGAGATGGCGAGGACGAGGTCGCCGCGTCCCGGGGCTCGACCCAACCCCGGGCCTACCACCACCGCGTCGGCTCGCTCGAGCAGCGCGTTGAGCTCCCCGCTGAGGGGGATTTCGAGGTTCATCGCGAGGGTCTGGAGATCGGGCTCGGCGCCGGTGAGTGCTGTGATGGTAGCAGATGGAGCGGCGGCATGGACCAGGCCGGCACCCGCGGCAAAGGCGGCGCGCGAGGCGAGGCGAACCGCGCCGGTCATTCCCGCGTCACCGCCGATCACGACCACACGCCCTCGATTCCCCTTGTGATCGCGGGCGTGGAAGCGAGGCAGCCACCCGGCAGCCAGGTGATCGGTGAGGAGGAGCGGCCAATCGTTCTGAGGCAGCGGGAGACCGATATCCACGACCACCAGGTCGCCCACTTCGTCGCGCGCGAGGAGATGGCCGCGGCGGATTCCTCCGAAGGTCACCGAGACTTTGGCGTGGATCGCGATTCCGTGCGAGGCGCCGGTCATGAGATCGACGCCGGTAGGACCGTCGATCGCGACGATCGGCAGGGCCAGGTCGTTCAAGCGCTCCACCAGGGCGGCGGCAGCGGGACGGGGAGCGCCTCTGGCGCCGGTGCCGAGAATGCCGTCCACCGCCAGAGAGACACCGGGCCAGGGTCCATCGGGGGCAACCGTGCGGACCCCTTCGGCCAGGGCGATGGCGGAGACTTCCTTCTGGAGCGGCGATCCCTCGCCCGGAAGCGCGGCAACCCAGACCGGGACTTCGGCGCGATGCAGGGCGCGGGCCAGGACCCAGCCGTCGCCGCCGTTGTTCCCGGTCCCCGCCGCCACCAGCACTCCAGCGCGGAGCCGTTCGGGAAACCGCGCGGCCATTACTGCGGCCGTCGCGCGCCCCGCGTTCTCCATCAGCGTGCGGAGATCGGTTCCCTCCGCGACCGCCTGCTGATCCCAGGCGGCGGATTGTTCAGGAGTGATGACGGGAATGGGGGGCATGGGAGGGAGAACGGGGAACGGGAGAACGGGGAACGGGGAACGGGGTTGGCCCAGGCTGTCATCCCGAGGGCCTCGACCGGAGGGAGAGGCCCGAGGGATCTCAAGGCTTCAGAAACCTCGACACTCCAGGCCTGACCACTCTTCAATCAACCCTTGAGATCCCTCGCTGCGCTCGGGATGACAACCTCAACGAACGACCTGGTACCCGATGCCCGATGCCTGATGCCTCTATTTGTACGACTGCCCGATCGTGCGTCCGATCGAGATCTCGCCGTTGTCGATGCGCAGGTTGAAGCCGCACTCGGGATTGTTACAGACCCACGCCTTGTACATGATCGACGCCCCGTCGCGACCGTAGTCGGAGAGGGGAATCAAAGTGCCCTGCGAGCACTTCCGGCAGGCCGGCCAGTCCTTGACCTCCATGACACCTCCCCGGAGGAGAAAGGACTGAGGGCTGAGGACTGAGGACTGAGTAACTACAACTCAGTTCTGAGTCCTCATTGCTCAGTCCTGCTCACTCCTTCCCAATGGTAGGGTTCCCGAAACGCCTCACCGAAGTCATAAACGCCGGCGAAGTCGGTCTCCCGGTCGGTGGGTTGCGTCGAGAGGAGGCCCACGCTCACCAGCGTAAAGACGATGCGGCCCAGGTCCTCGGTGCGCCGGACGCCCCAGTGCTCGAGGACGTCGGGAGCGAGGAGGCCGAATTGCTTCAGGGCGAAATCGCGGCAGGCCCAGGCCAGCTCGGAGCCGCTGACGTGGCGGCGGGCCGGAAGCCGGGTCTGGAGAAACTCGATGGCGGCCAGGACAAAGAAGTAGGCCCGTTCGTCGAAGCGGTCTTCCCGCTGCCGAATGCGGGCCAGCACCTCATCGGCGAACTGAAGTTCGGTCATGCCGGGACGCTCATGGGGATGCGAGCCAAGCTAGGGAACCCTCCCAGGGGGGTCAAGCGGAGCGCCGGTAGAGTGGGAACGCCGAGGTCAGCTCGCCCACTTCGCGCTTCACCCGCGTAATGGTCGCTTCATCCTGCTTGGTGAGCACCTGGTCGATCAGTCCGGCGATCCGTTTCATGTCGCGCACGCCCATGCCCCGCGTGGTGACGGCCGGGGTGCCCAGCCGGATCCCGCTGGTCACGAACGGAGACTGGGGATCGTCGGGGATGGTGTTCTTGTTGACCGTGATCCCCGCTTTGTCCAGCAATGCCTCCGCCGCCTTCCCCGTCAAATTCTTGGGCCGGAGGTCGACCAGCATCAGGTGGGTGTCGGTCCCGCCGGAGACGATCGCGAAGCCCCGTTCGATCATGGCTTCGGCCAGCGCCTTGGCGTTGGCCACTACCTGGCGCGAGTAGCGCTTGAAGTCCTCGGTCAGCGCCTCGCCGAAGGCGACGGCCTTGGCGGCGATGACGTGCTCCAGCGGGCCGCCCTGCGTGCCGGGGAACACCGACTTGTCGATCGCCTTGGCGAATTCGCTGGTGCAGAGAATCAACCCCGCGCGGGGGCCCCGCAACGTCTTGTGGGTGGTGCTGGTGACCACCTGCGAGTGGGGCACCGGCGAGGGGTAGAGCCCGGCGGCGACCAGGCCCGCGAAGTGGGCCATGTCCACCAGCAGGTAACCGCCCACTTCGTCCGCAATCGAGCGAAAGGCGGGGAAGTCGATGATCCGGGCATAGGCACTCCCGCCCGCGATCAGGATCTTGGGACGTTCCTGCTTCGCCTGCTCGCGGAGCTTGTCGTAGTCGATCCGCCCGGTGGCGGGATTGACCCCGTACTGCACCGCGTGCCAGACCACGCCGCTGTGATTGACCGGCGCCCCGTGCGAGAGGTGGCCGCCGTGCGGCAGCGCCAGGCCCATGATCGTCTCGCCCGGCTTGGCCAGCGCCATGAACGCGGCGAAGTTGGCCTGCGCCCCCGAGTGCGGCTGCACGTTGGCGTGGTCGGCGCCGAAGAGCTGCTTGAGCCGGTCGATGGCCAGCTGCTCGATCTTGTCGATCACCTCGCAGCCCCCGTAGTACCGCTTCCCGGGATATCCCTCGGCGTACTTGTTGGTCAGCGGCGTTCCCATCGCGTCGATGGTGGCGCGGCTGGCGAAGTTCTCACTGGCGATCAGCTCCAGGCCGTGCTGTTGGCGCCAGAGCTCCTGATCGATCAGGGAGGCGACGGCGGGATCCGCCTGGCGAAGCGAGGCGTTGTGGTCGAGCATCAGTCCGACTCCTGTTCGATCTTTTCGATACGCCGCAGATGACGACCGGCCTCGAAGGGGGTCGCCAGCCACTTCTTGAGAATCGCGACGCCTTCCTCCTCACTCACGAACCGCGCCGGGAGGACCAGCACGTTGGCGTCGTTGTGCCGGCGGGACAGCTCGGCGATTTCCGGCGACCAGGCCACCGCGGCCCGCACCCCCGGATGCCGGTTGGCCGCGTACGACATCCCCAGTCCGCTGCCGCAGAGGAGCACGCCGCGAGCCGCTTCGCCGTGCTCCACTTTCTCCGCCACCGGATGGGCGTAGTCGGGATAGTCCGTGGAATCCGCCGAGTGGGTGCCGACGTCGAGCGGCTCGAAGCCGAGCGCCCGGAGTTCGCGCACCAACCGCTCCTTCAAGGCGAAGCCCGCGTGATCCGCGCCGATGGGAATGACTTCAGGCATGGACGGGAATCTAGTGAATAATTATGTGGGCGGTGGAGTCGGGATGGAAGGTGGGAGGGCCGGAGATTCCTCGGCGCGGCTCAGGCATTTCTGACGGGCATGGGGTCCCGCTCGATGGGCTTTTCCCCCTCCCCCGTTCCCCGGATTGTCATTCCGAGCGTAGCGAGGAATCTCAAGGGTCGAAGTCCTAGAAACCACGAGCCTTGAGATCCCCACGGGCCCCTCGCGATGCTCGGGGGCCCTCGGGATGACGCGATGAGAGATACTGGTCGCTATCGGGCTTCGGGCGGGCACGGGGCCCCGCCCCGATGCCCCGTTCTCCCGTTCTCCCGTTCTCCCGTTCTCCCGCACTACCCCGTTCCCCTTCATCTACCCCTACCCCCGACCCAGATCCTCCCCATTCCCCCGATCGCGGCGATCCGCTGCTCGGCCAGCCGGTCGGCGGCCTTGAAGGTGGGAATCTTGTCCCGCTTGGCCAGCGCGTAAACCAGGAGCAGCGTGTCGTAGATGTGGCCCGCCTTGCGAATGGCGCGCTCGTGGTCCCACCCCTCCCGCTCGCCGTAGACCGAGATCAGGCCGCCGCCGTTGATCACGTAATCGGGCGCATAGGTAAGACCCTGTTTCTCGAGCTGCTCGCCGTGCCGTTCTTCGGCCAGCTGGTTGTTGGCCCCGCCGGCGATGATCTCGACCTTCAGGCGCTTGAGGGTGTCGTCGTTGATGGTGGCGCCCAGCGCATTGGGAGAATAGATGTCGGCCTTCTGATCGTAGATCTTGTCGGGCGGCACGGCCGTGGCACTGGTCTCTGAGACGACTCGCTTGACCTTTTCGGCGTCGATGTCGGTGACCAGCAGCTTGGCGCCCTCCTTATGGAGATGGCGGATCAGATAGCTGGCCACGTGACCGCATCCCTGCACCGCGATGGTCTTCCCCGCCAAACTGTCGTTCCCCCAGCGCACCTTGGCGGTGGCCTTCATACCCACGTAAACCCCGTAACCGGTGACCGGGGAGGGATCGCCCGAGCGGCCCTGCAGCCCGGAGACATGATTGGTCTCCTGGCGCACGTACTCCATGTCGCTCGGACTGGTCCCCACATCCTCGGCCGTGATGTAACGGCCCCCGAGCGATTCGATGAAGCGGCCGTGGGCCCGGAACAGCGCTTCGCGGTCGGGGCGCTTGTTGTCTCCGATGATCACCGCCTTGCCGCCACCCAGATTGAGCCCCGCCACCGAGGCCTTGTAGGTCATCCCGCGCGCGAGGCGCAGCGCGTCGACGATGGCCTCCTCGGTGTTGGCGTATTTCCAGAAGCGGGTGCCGCCGAGCGCCGGACCCAGCGTCGTATCGTGAATGGCGATGATGCCGTGGTACCCGCAGGAGGGCTCGTAGCAGAGCGTGAGTTGTTCATGGGAGTACGTGGCCATTTCGCGAAACAGATCCATGTTGCTCCCCTCAGGACTGGGGACTGAGGACTGAGGACTGAGGGCTTTCCGACTCCACTCAGTCCTCAGTCCTGAGTCCTCAGTCCTACTTGGTGTAGTCGTAGAACCCTCGACCGGTCTTCCGCCCCAGCTGGCCCGCCGCCACCATGCGGCGGAGCAACGGGCAGGGACGATACTTGTCGTCCCCCAGACCGCGGTGGAGAACCTCCATGATCGAGAGGCAGGTGTCCAGTCCGATCAGATCGGCCAGGGTGAGCGGGCCCATCGGGTGGGCCATCCCCAGCTTCATCACGGTATCCACCGCCTCGACCGAGGCCACCTGCTCCATCACGCAGTAGATCGCCTCGTTGATCATCGGCATCAGCACCCGGTTGGAGACGAAGCCCGGGTAGTCGTTCACCTCGACCGGCGTCTTGCCCAGCGCCGTCGCGGCGTCCATCACGGTCTTGGTGGTCGCATCGCTGGTGGCCTGGCCCCGAATCACTTCCACCAGCTCCATCATCGGAACCGGATTCATGAAATGCATCCCGATCACCTGGGCCGGGCGTCGAGTGCGGGCCGCGATCTCGGTGATCGAGATCGAGCTGGTGTTGGTCGCGAGGATCGCGCCCTGCGGCGCGATCCGGTCCAGCTGCTCGAACAGGGAGAACTTGAGATTGGGATTCTCGCTGGCCGCTTCGATCACCAGCTCCGCCTCCCCTGCCCCGCTCAGATCGGCCCCGGTCTGAATCCGACCGACCGCCGCGTCCGCCGCTGCCTGGGTCACCGTTTCCTTCTTTACCATCCGCGCCAGCGAGCCCTTGATCGTCTCCATCCCTCGACTCAAGGCCTCGGGGGCCACATCCATCATCCGCACCGTGGCGCCACCGAGGGCGAAGACCTGGGCGATCCCGTTTCCCATGGTTCCCGCCCCGACCACCGCCACGCGCTTCATGCGGCCGACTCCTTGACCGTCCAGCGGGTGGCCACCGCGATCGCGATGGCGAGCGCGCCGGTCGCGAGCACGCCGCCCTCGGGGCCGAACGCCCCGCCGGTCAGCCAGTCGGGATGTCCGGCCCGGTAGTTGAGCCAGGGAATCGGGAAGATCAGCCCGCTCACCGGAGCGTCGAACGCGGCCAGGGTCATGTTCCAGCCCAGGTGCGCTCCCACCGCGGTCCAGATGCCCCCCGGCGTGAAGAACGCGACCGCGAGCAGAACACCGGCGACCGCCGCGTTCAGAAGGCCGAGGGGAGTCTGATGCGGGTTGAAGGCGTGGATCAGGCCGAACAGGATCGCGGTGCAGATCGTGGCGGGGACACGTCCGATCGCCTGGGCCAGCGCCACCAACGGCACCCCGCGAAACGCCAGTTCTTCGCTGGCGGCGGCCGGGAGCAGCACTAGGCCCGTGAGCCCGACCGCACGGAGATAGTCAGTGACGCTCCCTTGATCGGACACCAACCCCGCGTCGGTGGTCGCCATCGCAACCCCCACGGTGAGGAGCGCCGGCGCCGCGCCGATCAGGAGTCCCCAGCCGAACCAGCGGAGTCCCGGCGACGCGCGAAACCAGCGCAGGTCCTCGCGCGTCAGCCGGAGCAGCTTGAACCCGATCAGCCAGGTGGCGATGCCGAATCCCACCAGCATGGCCCCGCTCTGGACCAGGGCATCCTCGGCCCCCATCGCATTGGTGGCATCCGGTGCTGCTCTCGAAGCACCACCCGGGATCAGCACGAAATAAAGAGCCCCGACCACGAGGGCCAGGGCGGTTCCCAATCCCAAATAGCCGGTCGTCCCCGCGATCGCGCGGAGGACCGGACGGCTATTGGTCTCCGGCGAGATCGGTGGAGTCATCCGACTCGGGAATCAGGGCGAAGGCGGCCCGCTCCCTTGGCCAGCACCAGGGCCGCGATGACCACCTTGAGGAAATCGAGGATCCAGAATGGCGCCGTTCCCAGCGCAACCGCGCGATCGAGCCCACCGGTGACGATCACCAACTGGGCCACGCCTCCGGCATGAATGGTCACCATCCCGAGCAGTGAAGCCAGGAAGCAGCGCACCAGGTTGCCGCGCACCGCGAATCGTCCCACCAGTGCGGCCGCGACCGGAAAGGCCAGCAGATAGCCGCCGGTCGGACCCAGCAGCTTGGCCACTCCCGCCGCGCCACCAGCGAAGACCGGAAGGCCCAGCGCTCCCAGCACCAGGTAGAACACCAGCGCGCCGGCGCCCGCCGCGGCGCCCAGCGTGCCCCCCACCAGCACCACCGCGAGTCCCTGCAGCGTCATCGGTACCGGCGTGAAGGGGAGCGGGACCGCCACTTGCGCGGAGAGGGCCACCACCAGCGCACCGCCCACGATGGCGAGGGGCCAGCGAAGCGGCAGCGACAACGGGGCGGTCGAGGTGGACGTGTTGGGATTGGACATTAGATGCGCTCCACGGAGAGGGCGACAGCGTTCCCGCCGCCGAGACAAAGAGTCGCGAGTCCGGTGCGGGCGCCGCGGCCCGCCATGGCATGGAGGAGAGTCGTAAGGATGCGGGCGCCACTGGCACCGATCGGATGGCCGAGCGCCACGGCGCCGCCGTTCACGTTGACGCGGTCCCAGTCCCAGTTGAGGCCCCGTCCATCCACGATGGCCTGCACCGCAAAGGCTTCGTTGGCCTCGATCAGGTCGTAGTCACCGATCTTGGTGCCGGCCTTGGCCATCAGTTTCTTGACCGCCTGGATCGGCGCGAAGAAGACGTCCTTGGGCTCGCCGCCGCCGGTGGCCTGCGCCGTGATCCGGGCCATCGGGGTCAGGCCATGGGCCTTGGCAAAGGCGAGGGAGGTGACCACCAGCGCGCTGGCCCCGTCGTTCAAGCCCGGCGCGTTCCCGGGTGTCACCGTTCCGTTCTTCCGGAAGGCGGGCTTGAGCTTGGCCAACGCCTCGAGGTTGGTGTCCTTGCGCGGGCCTTCATCGACCGCGATGGTCGCGGTCCCCCCTTTGGCCGGCACCGGCACCGGGACCAGCTCGGCCTTGAAGTCGCCCCGCTCCTGCGCAGCCACCGCCTTCTGGTGACTCCGGAGCGCATACTGGTCCTGCTCCTGCCTCGTCACTCCGCACTTCTCCGCGCTGTACTCGGCGTACTCCCCCACGTGGTTGTCGCCGAAGGAGTCCCAGAGTCCATCGTGCTGCATTCCATCTATCAGGGTCTGGTTCCCTGCCTTGATCCCGGTCCGGAGACCATAGAGGTAATGCGGAGCGGTGGACATCGACTCCATCCCGCCCGCCACCACGACCTGGGTGTCTCCCGCGCGGATCGCCTGGCTGGCCAGCATCACCGCCTTGAGACCGGAGCCGCAGACCTTGTTGATCGTGACGGCCGCGGTGGTTCCGGGCAGGCCGGCGTGGATCATCGCTTGCCGGGCCGGCGCCTGGCCCGAGCCGCCCTGGATCACCTGCCCCAGGATCACGTCTTCGACCTGGGCCGGGTCCACTTTGGCCCGACTCACCGCCTCCTTGACGACGATGGCGCCGAGTTGGGTCGCGGTCAGGCCGGAGAGACCGCCCAGGTACTTCCCGATGGGGGTCCGGACAGCGGAGAGGATGACGGGAGTGGTTTCGTCGGTCACGATAACTCGTCAGTCGTTGTGTTTAGGCTCGAGGGCCTTGGTCCTCACCTGCTCAGTCACCCGCCCGATGAACTCCTCCAGCGGCATCACGTCCTGCTTGTTCCCTGCCCCACGCGTCCGCACGGCGACCGTCCCGGAGTCGGCCTCGCGCTGGCCCACCACGGCCATATAAGGAATCTTGGCCAGCTCCCCATCCCGGATCCGGTAGCTCAGCGTCTCGTTTCGCTCGTCCACGTGCACCCGGAGTCCGGCCGCCTTCAGCTGGTCGGCAACTGCGTGCGCTGCGGCGGTCTGGAAATCCGAGATCGGGAGCACCCGCACCTGCTCGGGCGACAGCCAGACCGGGAACGCTCCGGAGAATTGCTCGATCAGGGAGCCCACGAACCGTTCCATCGTCCCATAGATGGCGCGATGGATCATCACCGGCCGGTGGGGCTTGTTGTCGGCCCCGGTGTACTCCAGCTGGAACCGCTCCGGCAACTGGAAGTCCAGCTGGATCGTCGGCCCCTGCCAGATGCGTCCGATCGCGTCCTCGAACTTGATGTCGATCTTGGGTCCATAGAAGGCCCCGCCGCCGGCATCCACCTTGTAGGCGATCCCCTTCCGCTTGAGCGCCGAGGCCAGGATCTGCTCGGCTCGTTCCCAGGTGGCGTCGTCGCCCAGCTTCTTCTCGGGCCGGGTGGACAGCTCGAAGTCGAGGGTGAAGCCGAAGGTCTGCTTCACCAGGCGCTCGACCTGATCGAGACAGAGAAAGATCTCGTCCTCGGTCTGATCCATGGTGCAGAAGATGTGGGCGTCGTCCATCGAGAGCCCGCGGACCCGCAGCAACCCGTGGAGCGTCCCCGACTTCTCGTTGCGGTAGACGCTGGCCACTTCGGAGAGCCGAAGCGGCAGGTCCCGGTAGCTCCGCTGCTGGCTCCGATAGATCAGGGAATGCATCGGGCAGTTCATCGGCTTCACCCGATAGCGCACGTCTTCCGCCTCTTCGTGCCCCGCGCCCATGGCCGGATACTGATTGGCCTCGTAGTGCGGCAGGTGGCCCGAGATCTTGAACAGCTCCTCCCGGGTCACGTGCGGGGTGTAGACCAGTTGATAGCCGTGGGCCAGGTTGTCGTCCTCGACCGTACGGGTGAGCAGCCAGCGGATGATGGCCCCCTTGGGATGCCAGAACACCAGGCCGGGCCCTACCGTCTCCTGAATCGAGAACAGATCGAGTTGCTTCCCCAGAATCCGGTGGTCCCGCTTGCGGGCCTCTTCCAGCCGATGGAGGTAGCGCTCGAGATCTTCCTTCTTGAACCAGGCGGTCCCGTAGATCCGCTGCAGCATTTGGCGCCGCTCGTCGCCCCGCCAGTAGGCACCCGCCGCATGCAGCAGCTTGAAGTGCTTGAGTCGCCCGGTGCTGGGGATGTGCGGGCCCCGGCAGAGATCCATGAAGGGCCCGTCGGTATAGACCGAGATCACCTCGTCATCCCTGAGCTCGGTGATCCGCTCCAGCTTGAGCGGATCATCGGCGAACCGGCGATTGGCCTCGGCCCGGTCCACCACTTCCCGCACGAACGGGAAGTCGCGCGCGACCACCTCCCCCATCTTCTGCTCGATCTTCTCGAGGTCCTCGGGCGTGAAGGGCCGGTCCACCTGAAAGTCGTAGTAGAACCCGTCTTCGATCGGCGGGCCGAAGCCGATCCCCGCGTTGGGGAACAGCTCCCGCACCGCGGTGGCGAGGATATGGGCCGAGGAGTGACGCAGGACCTCGAGGGCGTCGGGATCCTTGTCGGTGAGGACCGCGAAGGGGGCGTCGTGCTCGAGCGGACGACTCAGGTCCCGGATCTCGCCGTTCACTCGAGCGGCCAGCGCCGCCTTCGCAAGACCGGGACCGATGCTCTTCGCGACCTCCGCGCCCGTGGTACCACTGGGCACCTCGCGTACGCTGCCGTCCGGCAGGGTGAGACGAACCGTGCTCATCGCGGACTGGTGGCCGACGGGGGGCCCTCGATCGGATGGACCTTGGGTCCCAGCCAGAAGTAGCTGACCAGGCCCAGCACGACCAGAATGGCCAGCAGGGACCAGCGTAGGGCTTCGCCGCCCGTCATGGTGGTTTTTTCTTCAGACATCTCGATTCACATTGGCTCCGATGGGGCCCTCGCGGGATCCTGCCCAACTCTCGAAGGCGTGTTAAGTTAACCGCGTGTCGAACCTCAGTGTAAGAGGCGCCCCCAAGAGCCCGCCCGCGTCCCGGACCGGGACGGAGCTGCCCCCGCAGTACCGGCCCCAGGAGATCGAAGCCCCGCTGTACCGCCGGTGGCTGGAGGCGGGTCTGTTCACCGCACGCCGCCCCCGCGGGGTCGCCGCCGACAAGCCCGGCTACGTGGTCATGATGCCGCCGCCCAACGTGACGGCGGTGCTCCACATGGGCCACGGCCTCAACAACGCGGTGCAGGACGCGCTGATCCGCTTCGAGCGGATGCGGGGCAAGGAAACGCTCTGGCTCCCCGGCACCGATCACGCCGGGATCGCCACCCAGAATGTGGTGGAACGGCTGATCGCCAAGGAGGGCAAGACCCGGTTCGACCTCGGCCGCGCCGCCTTCGTGGAGCGGGTCTGGGCCCACGTCAGAGAAACCGGTTCCGTCATCCTCGACCAGCTCAAGGCGATCGGATCCAGCTGCGACTGGAGCCGGACCTATTTCACCATGGACGAAGGGCTCTCGCGCGCGGTGCGCGAGTGCTTCGTGCAGCTCCACGAGAAGGGGCTGATCTATCGGGGCCACTACATCATCAACTGGTGCCCGCGCTGTCTCACCGCGCTGTCCAACGAGGAGGCGGAGAAGGAGGAGACCGACGGCCGGCTCTGGTACTTCCGCTATCCCCTGGTCGAGGGCAGCGGCGCCGTCACCGTCGCCACCACCCGGCCCGAGACCATGTTGGGGGATACCGCGGTGGCGGTGCACCCCGACGACGACCGCTACAAAGGACTGGTCGGCCGGAAGGTCCGGCTCCCGCTCACCGAGCGCGAAGTGCCGATCGTGGCCGATGACGCGATCGATCCCGCCTTCGGGACCGGGGCGGTGAAAGTGACCCCGGCCCACGATCCGCTCGACTTCGAGATCGCCCAGCGCCACCAGCTCCAGGTGATCGACATCTTCACGCCCGAGGCCAAGCTGGCGGAGACGGTACCGCTCAGGTTCCAGGGGATGGACCGCTTCGAGGCCCGCAAGCGGGTGGCGGCGGAGATCGAATCGCTCGGGTTGCTGGAGAAGACCGAGAACCACCGGCATGCGGTGGGGCACTGCTATCGCTGCGACACGGTGGTGGAGCCGCGGCTCTCCGACCAGTGGTTCGTGAAGATGGCGCCCCTGGCCCGGCCGGCGCTCGCCGCGTACCGCACTGGTCGCCTCCGCTTCATTCCCGAGCGGCGCGGCGAGGAATACGCCAACTGGATGGAGAACATCCGCGACTGGTGTATCTCGCGGCAACTGTGGTGGGGACACCGCATCCCCGTCTGGTACTGCGATGCGCCGGGCTGCGGGAAGCAGACCGTGAGCCGCACTGATCTGACCCGGTGCCCCGGCTGCGGTGGGACGGTGCGCCAGGACGAGGACGTCCTCGACACCTGGTTCTCCTCCTGGCTGGTCCCCTTCAGCAGCCTGGGCTGGCCGGACCGGACCGCCGACCTGGCCGCCTTCTATCCCGGCGACACCCTGGTGACCGCCCCGGAGATCCTGTTCTTCTGGGTGGCCCGGATGGTGATGGCGGGTCAGCAGTTCATGGGAGACGTGCCCTTCACCACGGTCTATCTCCACGGCACGGTGCGCGACACCCAGCACCGCAAGATGTCCAAGTCGCTGGGCAACGGGATCGATCCGCTGGATGTGGTCGAGCGCTACGGGGCCGATGCCCTGCGCTACACGATCATCGCGGGGATGGGGGTGGGCACCGATCTGATCCTCGATCCCGACGACCTGGAGACCTCGTTCGCGCCCGGCCGCAACTTCGCCAACAAGCTCTGGAACGCGGCCCGGTTCATTCTCTCCAACCTGGACGGTCCTACCCGCCCGCTGGCCGGTCGTGGGCCCAACGTGGTGCGGCGCCAGGAGCTGGGGCTGGCCGACCGCTGGATCATCGCGCGGTGCGACGCCACCGTGGCGGAGGTCACCGAAGCGTACGCCAAGTTCCGCCTGAGCGACGCCGCCTCCGCCATCTACCACTTTGTCTGGAGCGATCTGGCCGACTGGTATCTGGAGCAGATCAAGCCGCGGCTCTACGGCGATCAGGCCGGGGGCGACGTGGCCCGCGCGGTGGTGGCCCGGGTGTTCGAGGTGGCGCTCCAGCTGCTGCATCCGATCATGCCGTTCATCAC
>DATIWD010000033.1:0-13133 GCA_035519565.1 Gemmatimonadales bacterium
CGTGCCAGCTGCCGCGGACGCTCTGGATCTCGCCCAGTTCTCCGCTCTGCACGAAGCTCCGCACCATCTGCACGTCGGTCCGGTAGCGGTGGTTCATCCCCACCATGACCAGCCGGTTCCGCTTCTGGCTCTCCTTGAGAATGCGTTGCGCGCTGGCGACGCTGAGCGCGAGGGGGCGCTCGACCAGCACATGGACCCCCGCCGAGAGGGCCGCGATCACGTGCGGCTCATGCAGGTGGTTGGGGGTGCAGATCACCACCACCTCGAGCGACTCCGCCCCCAGCAGCTCCTCGATGTCCTCGAACGCATCGGGGATCCCCGCTCGCGCGGCCAACGCCCGCGCCTTGGGGACGTCGGAGTCGCAGATGGCCGCGATCTCGATCCCCTTGAGCTTCCTGAGCACTGGCAGGTGCCCCACCTGGGTGATGGCTCCCGCCCCGATGATTCCTACGCGCAAGGGATCCGCCATGTCGTCCTCCGTCACGTTGACGGGTACTAGTAGATCCGCTCGAGATTCGTTTCCTGAAAATACGCGGCAAGAATCTGGGCGAACCCCTGCCCAGCCCGGGCCCGGCCCACGGCTCCCCATTGGCAGAAGCCGACCCCATGCCCCGCCCCGTTCCCCTCGGCCACCAATCGGACCAACCCCTTGGAGGAGCCGTCGGAGCGCAGGGTAAAGCTGTTGCTCCGGAGTGGTTGCTCGATGGTCGGGCGGAGCACCTGGCGAATGGCTGGCCCATCCACCGTGATCTCGCGGTCACCGGTGTCGATCGCAATCCGGGAGACCCGGTCCGAGGCGGTTCGTTGGACCACCCGGACCGACTTGAGCTTGTCCAGGTTGGGCACCGCCCCGTTGAGCACTGGTGGCAGGGTCCGCAGAAGAATCGATTTCAATTCGTCCCCCGACCATTCTTCGCGCCACCGGAACCGGGGAGAAAGGCTGCAATAGGCCTGGCCGTTGGCGTCTTCGTCGCGAATGGACTTGAGATAGTCGCGCTCGGCCCCCGGGAAGACCTCGGTCCCGTCTGCCGTCCGCCCCCCACAAGTGGAAAAGAAGAAGGCATCGATCGGAACCCCGTGATGGGTCAGGATCTGCCCGGAGGTCTCGCGCACCGCGCGCCAGGAAAGGCTGGTCTCTGCGGAGACACCGCCATAGACCTGATCCACCACGGTGGCGTAGAGATCGAATCCCTCCAGCCTCCGCTTTCCCACGTTCCGGATGGCGAAGGTACGGGAGATCACCGCCTGTGCCGCCAGCGCCTCGGTGTCGGTGGAATCCCGGCGACCCATCTCCGCGCTCACGACGCTCGCGAGATACGCCTCGAGGCCCACGCGATTGACGACGGTGAGCCCGGTCCGATCCCGGACCACGCTGATTCGGCCGCGATAGGCTCGCTCGTTGACGGTGAGCGAGGTGCCGGGGCTGGTGGGCACCAGGGTGACCTCGGTCAGCGACGACGACCGCCATCCGCTCGGCGCCACCAGCACTACCGCCTCTTTGTCGGGCAGCAGGGTCCAGTCTCTGCTGGTGGGCGCCCTGGGTACTACGGCGGCGTTGGGGCCCAGTACAGTGACGTCCTGATCGCCCCCGACCCGGACGGTGGGCGCGCCCACCAGGAGACCGATCTTGAGCTCGGGCTCGCCGACTGGCGGTGGAACCGGGCCGCCGCCGCCGGGAGCGCAGCCGGCGACAAGGATGGCACCCATGAACGCAGCGCCGAGGCACCCGTGGCGGCCCAAAGTGCCGCGGGAATGGGGGAGCGGGAGATGCGGCAAGGGACTAGCCGCGGTAATTCCCGAAGTTGAGCTCGATCCCGAAATCCTGGCCACGGAGGAAGCCGATTACGCTCTGCAACTCGTCCCGGGACGGGCTGGTGACCCGGATCTCCTCGCCCTGAATGCTGGCCTGGGTCTTCTTGAACGCCTGGTCCTTGATGGCCTTGACGATCTTCTTGGCGGTGTCCTGCGGAATGCCCTGGACCAGCCCGATAGTCAGCCGAACCGACCCGCCGGACGCCGCCTCGGCCTCGGGGATCTTGAGGTTACGGACCGGGACCCCCCGCTTGATCAACTTCCCACGGAGGACATCGAGCAGGGCATCCATCCGGAACTGGTCATCGGCGGCCAACCGGATTTCGGCCTTGGGCCGATCGAACTCGATCTTGCAGTGGGTGCCCTTGAAGTCGTACCGCTGGGCGATCTCCTTGAGCGCCTGATTGACGGCGTTATCGACCTCCTGAAGGTCGGCGCCAGTCGAGATATCGAAGGAGGAGTTGCCGGCCATAGTGGATGGCTAATTGTAAGGTGAGTCCGGGGCCCTTGACACCCCCACCGCATATTTATAAACTAGCCTGCAGTCGGCGGTGGATTTAATGGCCACTTGCTCCCGCCGGGGCCCCGGGCCCGAACGAAAGAGCTAAAGCGCCGGTTCCCCGGGCTTTGAGGCTGCGGGGATTTTTGTCACCCGAAACGCGAGTTCGCCGCTCCATGGTCGCACGCTCGATGTGTTGCTGTTGCATGTGTTCGGCCCGCCCTGAAGGGTGGTCCGCGACCTCGGCACGCATCGGCCCGCGACTGCATCACTAGCATCCCACGCGGCCACTCGCTCGAGGCCCGGCTCACCCGATGAGCCGGGCCTTTTTGATTTGTCCACGATAGTCCGGAACCGTGAACCCGAAGGAGTAGACCATGACGCTGCGCCCAGAAACCCTGGCCGTCCATGCCGGCCAGAGTGTCGACCCGGCCACCAACGCCCGGGCCGTGCCGATCTATGCGACCACCAGCTACGTGTTCAACAATACCCAGCACGCGGCCGATCTCTTCGGACTTCGGGTCTTCGGCAACATCTACACCCGCATCATGAACCCGACCACCGACGTGTTCGAGAAGCGGATTGCGGAACTGGAAGGGGGCGTCGCGGCCCTGGCGCTGGCCAGCGGGCAGGCCGCCGAGACGCTGACCGTGCTGAACCTGGCCGGGGCCGGCGACAATCTGGTTTCCTCCCAGACCCTCTACGGGGGAACCTACAACCTGTTCGCGTACACCCTGCCCAAGTGGGGGATTACTACCAAGTTCGTGGACATCCACAACCTCGATCAGGTCCGCGCGGCCATCGATGACGGCACCCGCCTGCTGTTCGTGGAGACCATCGGCAACCCGCGGCTCGACGTCCCCGATTTCGAGGCCTTGGCCAAGATCGCGCACGACGCCGGGATTCCGCTGGTGGTGGACAACACCTTCGGCGCCGCCACGCTCTCTCGTCCCATCGAGTGGGGCGCGGACATCATCATCCACTCAGCCACCAAGTGGATCGGGGGTCACGGGACCGCCATCGGCGGGGTCGTGGTGGACGCCGGCAAGTTCGACTGGACCAGCCCCATCGCCAAGAAGCGGTTCCCCGAGTTCTCGAGTCCCGATCCGTCCTATCACGGGTTGGTCTACACCGAGACCTTCGGCAACCTGGCCTTCATCATCAAGCTCCGGGTGCAGCTGCTTCGGGACCTGGGCCCGGCCCTCTCGCCGTTCAACGCTTTCCTGTTCCTCCAGGGACTGGAGACGCTGGCGCTCCGGATCAAGAAGCACTCCGAGAACGCGCTCCAGATCGCCCGCTGGCTGGCCAAGGACAAGCGAGTCGAGTGGGTTTCCTATCCGGGACTCGAGAGTCATCCCGAGCACAAGAACGCGGCCAAGTACCTCCGCGACGGGTACGGCGGCGTGCTCACCTTCGGCGTCAAGGGCGGTCACACGGCAGCCCGGGCCCTGATCGACCGGGTCAAGCTGTTCTCGCTGCTGGCCAACGTGGGAGACGCCAAGTCGCTGATCATTCATCCCGCCTCGACCACCCACGAGCAGCTCACGCCCGAGCAGCAGCGGGCCACCGGCACCACACCGGAACTGGTGCGCCTCTCGGTCGGGATCGAGGACGTCCGGGATCTGATCGAGGACCTCGATCAGGCGTTGTCCGGAGAAACTTCCAAGGCTTCCGCGGAGTCCAAGGCGACCACGGCCGCGGCGAAGTAGCAGCCAGGCAACTCACAAACGCCGGGATTCCCGAAGGAGGAGGTCATGGCAGTCATCGATGAGCTCGTGGTTGCAAACAAGCGGTTCTCGGGAGCGCGCCAGGCGGTCCAACTGCCCATGCCCCCTGCCCGCAAGGTGGCGGTGGTGACCTGCATGGACGCGCGGATTCTCCCTGGCCGGGTGCTCGGCCTGGAAGAGGGCGATGCCCACGTGATTCGCAACGCGGGTGGCCGCGCCAAGGACGCGTTGCGCTCTCTGGTCATCTCGCAACGGCTCCTGGGCACCCAGGAGGTCGCGGTGATCCACCACACCGATTGCGGGATGTTAACGTTCTCGAACGATGACCTGCGGAGGAAGATCAGGGATGACCTGCACACCGACGCGGCGGACATCGATTTCCTGCCGTTCCCCGAGGTGGAGCAAAGTGTTCGGGACGACGTCAAGTTCCTGAAGGATTCGCCGCTGATTCCGGACGCGGTTCCGATCCGCGGCTTCGTGTATGACGTGCGTACCGGCGCGCTGACGGAGGTCAAGGCCTGAATGGAGTGTAGATCGCTGTGACGACGCTCTCTCCCGGTATCAGCACCGCGGCGGACTTCCGCCTGGGAGATTTCCGCACCGCCGGAGGCGCGCTCTTGCGCCAGGCGGTGCTCCGCTATCGGGTCTTCGGAGATCCCGCCCGGGGGCGCGAGCGGGGCTGGACCCTGGTCTTCCATGCCCTGACCGGCAGCCATCAGGTCGATCAGTGGTGGGGCCCGCTCCTCGAGTCGGGCCAGCCCCTGGATCCATCGGGCGGCCCGGTCATCGCCGCCAATCTGCTGGGAAGTTGCTACGGCTCGACCGGACCGAGTCAGAACGACGGGCCCTGGCCCGAGCTCACCACCGAGGACCTGGCCCGCGCTCACATTCCGCTGCTCGAGTTCCTCGGCATCGATCGCCTGGCGCTGGCCACCGGTGGATCATTGGGCGGCATGGTGGCCCTGCAATGGGCACGGGTCACCCCCATCCCAACCGATCGCGTGGTGGTGTTTGCCGCACCGGCCCGCACCTCCGCGCAATCCATCGCGTGGAACGCCGCCCAGCGGATGGCCATCGAGGCCGACCCTGCCACCGGCCTCGCCGCCGCCCGCGCGATCGCGATGATCACCTACCGTTCCTCGCTGGAATTCGGTCAGCGGTTCGGGCGGGAACGGAACGGACAGCCGGACAAGTTCGCGGTCGAGTCCTATTTGCGACGCCAGGGCGATAAGCTCGTGGCGCGGTTCGACGCGGCCAGCTACCTGTCGCTCATGCGCTCGATGGACCTCCACGACGTGGGCGACCTGACCGAGGCCGGCCGGGAGACGGCGACTCGCGTCGGCCTGATCACGGGAGTCGGGATCGACACCGACATCCTCTACCATCGCGACGAAGTCCAGGCCTGGGTGGATGCCTATCGCGCGGCGGGCGCGCGGACCGCCTACCGCGAGATCCGCACGGTTTTCGGACATGACGCCTTCCTGATCGAATGGGATCAGGTGGCGGAAATCCTCAGGAAATGAGGGAATGGGGGAATGGGGGAATTGCCGAGTGCCGATTGGAGGACTGAGGACTGAGCGAGAAGCTGGCGGTTGGAGGCTGGAAGCGAAACGACTACTGAGCGCTGGAAGGGTGTTGTTCCCGTCCTCCCGTTCTCCCGTTCCCCTGTTCTCCCATTTTACGCCAGAAAGCTCTCCAACGCCCGGGCTCGGCTCACGTGACGGAGCCGGGTCAGGGCTTTTTCCTTGATCTGGCGCACCCGCTCGCGGGTGATGCCCAGCAGACTGCCAATCTCCTCCAGCGTCATCGGCTCCGGTCCATCCAACCCGAAATAAAGGCGAAGGATCTTGGCCTCGCGCTCCTTGAGGGTCGAGAGGACCTCCTCGATCGACTCGCTCAGCGCGTGCTCGAAGGTCTCCGAGTCGGGGCCGGCGTTCTGGGTGTCCGGCAGATAGTCGATCAGCCGGTTGTCTTCGCCCGGGGTGAGGGGTGCATCCAGCGATAGATGATTCTGGGAGATGGAGAGCGTCTTCTGGACCTCCTCCATAGAGATGTCCATCCCCTCGGCGATCTCCGATGGGGTCGGCTCCCGGCCCAGCTCCTGGAGCAGCGCGGAGGAACGTTTCCCGATCCGATGCAGCGTCCCGGCCCGGTTGAGCGGCACGCGCACGATCCGGCTCTGCTCGGCCAGGGCCTGGAGAATCGCCTGCCGGATCCACCAAACCGCGTAGGAGATGAACTTGATCCCCTTGGTCTCATCGAACTTGTGAGCGGCGCGGATCAGGCCGAGGTTGCCTTCGTTGATCAGGTCGGAGAGGGAGACACCCTGGTTCTGGTACTTCTTGGCCACCGAGACGACGAAGCGGAGGTTGCTGCGGACCAGCTTGTCCAGCGCTTCTTCCTCCCCGCGCCGGATCCGCTGCGCCAGCTGGACCTCTTCCTCCTGCGGAATCAGCGGATACTTGCTGATCTCCCGGAGATACTGATCCAGCGAGCCCTCATCGAAGGAGGGCGCGCGTCGGCCGGATCCTACGTGCATGGGACGCACGATACCCGGTCTTTATACCGTGGGGAGCCGCCGATAGGCGGCAGGGTAGAACCAGTCGGAGGACGTCATTGGGCGCGGAGTAGGAGGAACCTTACCCAGGCAGCACCGCTCGCGCAACGGGGTCGCAGCACCCGGAAAGTCATTTCGCAACGAAGATGCATGCAATGTTCTCGCCACGAGGAATGCCGGATGACGATTAAGGGGGATGGCGGGTGAATTTCGACTAGGGACAAAGCCAGGTGGCGGTCTCCTGGGCGTAGCCGATCCGTGGCAGCGTTTCCCGGGCGGCCAGCACCAGGCCCCAGAGGACGACCAAAAGGGAAAGCAAGTGGGCCAACGCCAGCCGCCGATACCAACTGCTGACCCCGCTCCACACTCCGGCCACGATCACCGTGACAATCGCGCCACAATAGAGAAACAGGTTGAGCCCACAGCGGTGCAGATAGGGCCACTGCGTCATAGCGAGCGCCAGCGTCAGCCCCAATACCACCCGGAGCCAGGTGGTGAACAGGGCCCGCCCGCTGACGACTGCGCCGGAGGAGCCGGCCGTCGCCGGCTTCGTCCCGGTGCCGCCGGCCGGCTGCTTGGCCATCTGCCGGTCGATCTCCGCCAACTCCTTGTCCCAGTCCCTCGCGCGATCGCTCATGGGGTTTCCCGGCTCAACCCGTAACGCTCGATCTTCTTGTAGAGATTGGACCGCGGCATCTTGAGCGCCCGGGCGGTCTCGGAGACGTTCCAATCGTGTTCACGCAACTTTTCCGCCAGGAAGGTGCGCTCCGCCTCGTGCTTGAAGTTCTCGAAGGTCGCCTCGCCACCCGCGACGGCCACCGCCGTCTCGACACCCTCTTCAATGACCGCGGGTTCTCCCAGGAGCCGGGTCACGTCCTCGGCGGTTACCGCCCTCCCCGGAGCCAGGATCAGGAGCCGCTCCACGGCGTTCCGCAGCTCCCGGACATTGCCGGCCCATGGCCGTCGCACTAGCGCCTCGATGGCGCCTTCTTCGAAGCTGCGCGCCTGGATCCCGCCATCCGCGGTCAGCATGGCGAGAAAGTGGGCGACCAGATGGGGGATATCGCCCTTCCGATGCCGGAGCGGCGGCACCTGGATCGGAATTACGTTGAGACGGTAGTAGAGATCCTCGCGGAAGCGTCCCGCGGCGATCTCTTCGTCGAGGGACTTGTTGGTGGCGGCGATCACCCGGACGTCCACGTTGACGGCGCGGGCGCCACCGATCCTGGTCACCAGACCCTCCTGCAGGACGCGAAGCACCTTGGCCTGGGCCGAGAGCGCCAGGTCGCCCACTTCGTCGAGGAAGAGCGTGCCCCCATCGGCCAGCTCGAATTTCCCGGCCCGGTCCATCACCGCACCGGTGAAGGAGCCCTTCATGTGGCCGAACAGCTCGCTCTCGATCAATTCGGAGGGGATGGCGGCGCAATTGACCTCGATGAAAGGGCCGCCCTTCCGGGGCGATGCCTCATGCAACGCCCGCGCGACCAGCTCCTTCCCGGTGCCGTTCTCCCCGGTAATCAGCACCCGGGCGGGGGTTGGCCCCACCCGGTCGATCAGCTCGAGCACTCCCTTGAGCGCGGTGGACTTCCCCACCATGGCGTAGCGCGGCGCCACGGCCACCCGAAGTCGCTTGTTCTCGACCTCGAGCGCACTGCGGGCCAGAGCATTCCGCACCGTAAGCAGGAGACGATCGGTGTCGAGCGGCTTCTCCAGGAAATCGAAGGCGCCCCGACGGGTGGCCTCCACGGCGGTGCTGATGGTCCCGTGGCCCGAGATCATCACCACCGGTGCTTCGGGCTGCATTTCCGCCAGACGGCTCAGGGTATCGAGGCCGTCCAGACCGGCCATCTTCACGTCGAGAAAGACCAGGTGGGGACGGAACTCGGGGTAGATCGAGATCCCCTCGCCACCCGACGCGGCCGTCTTCACCTCGAGGCCTTCGTAGGTGAGGACCTGCTTGAGCGCTTCCCGCACGCCGGGATCGTCGTCGATCACGAGGATGCGATGAGGCATGGCGATAGATGAAGGTGGAGGGAAATCACCCTTTCAGACGATGCGCGGCACGAGCGATGTAGGTCGGCCCCTCGGGGCCCAAACGACTCTCGTAGAGCACCAGCTCCGGCGCCAGAAAGCCACCCCTGATATCCAGACCGGCGAGACGGTCCACCGCGTCGAGACGGAGCCGCTCTCCCTGACGTACCCGGCCCAGCGTCACGTGCGGGCGAAAGGGACGGGCCTCGATCTCGAAGCCCAGCGGCTCGCATTCCCGCTCCACCTGATTGGCCAGCAACTCCAGCGCGGCCGGCCCCTCGAGGCCCAGGGCGATCACCCGGGCGCGTTGCGGCTCCGGAAACGCCGACACGGGTCCGAATCCGAGATCCAGCGCCGGCACCCCCGCGGTCGCCGTCTTGAGCGCCGCCGCGATCGCATCCAGGCGATCTTCCTCCACCTCGCCAAAGAACTTGAGGGTCAGGTGGAGGCCATTGGGTTTGACCCAGCGGACCGGCCACGGCTCTCGCTTGAGCCCGCGGAGCCGCCGCTCGATCTCCTCCCGGGCCGCATCGGGCACCGGAAGCGCCGCAAACAGGCGCATCAGCCCGCGAGCGGGCTCGGCTCGAGCAGGCTCCCCCGCCGATAGCCACGCCGGTCCAACTCGACTCGCTCGAATCCCAGCTCGAAGAAGTGCGCCTCGATCCGGGGCCATTGATCGGACAGGCGACCCATCTGGCTGGCCTCGACTTCGATCGAAGCCGACTCTCCCCGATGACGGACTCGGAGATCGCCGGTTATGCCCAGGCTGCGCAGGTACGCCTCCCCCAGCTCCACCTGGCGAAGCCGCCCGGGGGTGATGCCGAGGCCATAGCGGATCCGGCTCGAAAGGCAGGGAGCAGCCGGTGCATCCCATACCGGGATGCCCAACTCGCGCGCGGCGTCTCGCACCATGGCCTTGGTCCAGCCCAGGTCGGCCAGGGGAGAGCGGATCCCCTGCTCCGACGCGGCGGTCAGACCGGGCCGGTGCTCGCCCAGATCGTCGGCGTTGGTGCCGTCGATCACGGTGGCAAGACCGCGCTCCCGCGCCAGGGCGCCCAGCCGGGACCAGAGCTCCGACTTGCAGAAGTAGCAGCGATTGGTGGGATTGGCGAGGTAGTTGGGATCGTCGAGCTCCCGGGTCTCCAGCTCCAGCAGCGGCAGGTCGAAAGTCCGGGCGATTTCCAGCGCTTTGTCGTACTGAACCTCTGGATAGGAGGCGCTCCGTCCGATCACCGCCAGGAATCGCTCACGGCCCAGCGCTCGTCGCGCTGCTACCCCCAGGAGGGCGGAGTCGACGCCGCCGGAATACCCCAGCAGGGTCGAACCCAGCGTCTCGAGAGCGGTGTGGAGTCGAGAGAGATCCGCCATACGAAGGAACGTAACCGCTCGACCAGCCGGTCGAAACCCGGGCGCTGCTTGCCTTCACCGAGCGAGGGAGTAAGGTTGGCGCCATGCGCGAATCGCGGCTCAAGATCACCGGCAGCCTGAGCCTGCCCTGGAGCGAGCTCCATTTCACGGCCAGTCGCGCCGGAGGACCCGGCGGCCAGCACGTCAATACGTCGGCGACCCGGATCGAACTCTGGTGGGATCTGGCCAGCAGCCCCAGCCTGACCGAGGCTCAGCGGGAGCATCTCCGGCGTCGGCTGGCGAGCCGGCTGGACAGCCAGGGACGCCTGCGCCTGGTGGCAGCCGCGAGCCGGAGCCAATACCAGAATCGTGAGGCGGTAACGGAACGATTTCAGAAACTGGTGGCTCAGGCGCTCCGGGTCCCCAAGGTCCGGAAACCAACTGCGCCGAGCAAGGCCGCTCGAGAGCGACGCCTGGTGAGCAAGCTGCACCGGGGTCGTCTCAAACGATCCCGCCGGCCGCCGAGAGACGAGGACTGAGGACTCAGAACCCAGAACCCAGAACCCAGAACTGAATCGCGGCAAGCCGGCGCCGGAGCGCTAGGGCTTCACTGCGATCGTGGCGGTGAACCGGGTCTGCTCCCAGTCCATGTGCAGGACCGCACTGGTTCCGGTGCTGTCGGGCACGATGGTGATGGTGAACTGCTCGAGCGGTTCCGACAGCTTCTCCTGCTGAAGCGGGACCTTGGCGAAGTCCTTGGAGGCGTCGTACTCGGTGCCCCACTGCTTGGTCTGTGAGTTGATGATCAACTGGCCACCATTCGCCTCGGGCACCGTCCAGAGAGTGTAGTCTCCCGCCGGCACCGTCACCCCGTTGATCACCACGTCCTTGGTCGTCGTGAACCCGGTCGCGGCGTTGGCGCCGGTCCGCCAGACCGCACCATAGGGCACCACGTCGCCGAAGATCACGCGGCCCCGCCTACGCGGGCGCCCGTAGTCGACCAGGAGCTGAGCCGAACCGACCGCGGCCCGCACCGTGTCCCGCGGAGAGAGCGGGCCGACCGCCTCGCCTGACGACTCACGCGCCGCCCAGGCCTTCCCATAGGTGTCGACGTTCACGGTGGGCAACCGATCCACCAGGAACTTCTGCGTGGTGGCGAGGCCGTTCCAGGAAAGCAGCCGACCCTGCTTGTCGATCTTCACGTAGGCTGGATTCCCGAAGTACTCCACCATCATCGAATCAGGACCATGCTTGGCGACGGCGGTGGCGAAGGCGCGATTCGGCCCCATGAAGACCAGGTCGACATTGACGCTGTCCTTGCCGGTGGCCAGGGCCTGCTTGATGACCTGTTCGTAAAGCGCGAAGGAGAAGCTCAACATTGGAATCGAACCGGGCCGCACCGGGATCTTCTGAGTCCAGGAGCTGTCGCCCAGCCGCAACTCCTCGGTCACGGTGTCGGACCCGATGATCGCGATGGCGCTCTGCTTCGGCGCGCCCGCAGCATAGGGCTGCGAGACCGATTCCAGCCGAGTGATGACGCCTTTGTTATTCAAGGTGGCTACGTAGTGGACCAGCCGCGGCCGGGGAACCAGGGCCGCCAGATCGCCTTCGATTTTCCCCGGGGATCGGGTGAACCGCTCGGCGGCGATAGTGTCGTTCCCCAGGCGAACCAGGAGCCCGGCCGTTTCGGTTTTGGACTGAGCGGAAAGAGAGGTGGCCAGCGTAAGGCAGACCGCGCCAGAGAGGGTCATACCGCGGAGCATCGGGAGTCCTTGAGATCGAGAGAGGGGAAATTCGAGCTACAGTCTAGGTTGGCACGTCTTACGCGGGCAAGGGGCGGTGGGTTTCCTGGATTCCTCCCTCGCAGCGCCAAGTCACTTCTCGTGAGTTCGCGCTCAGGACCCTGGTCTCTTGATGTTCATCCGCTGGAGCGCCCCGCCCAATCCCTTGGCCAGGTCCACGGCTTCACCGCTCCCCCAGAAATGCATGAACAGGAGTCGAGGCTCCTCGCTCAGCATGTGGCTGTGCAGGGCCGTGACCTCGATGCCGGCGCTTCGCAGGGCTTCGATGACAGGATTCACCTCGGAAGGAATCAGCACCATGTCGCCGGCAATCACCGCCTTGCCGGAGCCGGTCGGCTGGAAATTGATCGCGGTCGCGATCCCCATGGCCGGCGATACGTCCATCCCCTCGAGGCTGATCACCTCGGCCCGGGGCACGCCCACCTGGTAGACCTTGCCGTTGATTTTCCCCGAGCGCCCCAGGGCCGCGGCGATCTGCGCGGTGTCGAGCGGGAACGGCTTTTTGGACGCTGGTTCATCGGGTCTGACCGGAGGCGTCCCGCTCAGGGCCAGGGCCGCTCGAACCCCCTGCGCAATTTTGGTCGGATCGCCCTTGGCCTCGATGTGGAGATACATGATCTTGGGCGATTCACGGAGCAGGTGATTGTGCAGCGCAGTCGGATTGATGCCCATTTCCTTCAGTTTGGTCAGGACGGGCGTCACCTCCTGTTCCTGGAGTACCAGGTCCCCCATGGCCAGGGCCTCGAACTGGTTCCCCTGAAAGGCGACCCATCCGGTCAGGGCCAGAGAGGGATCGATGGTGGTGCCACCCACTTTGACCCGGAGGTCTCCGCGAGGGAAGGTGTACTTGTAGATCCCTCCCGGTTGCGGTTTCCCCTCGCGGCCCATCGCCAGGTCGACCGACTTCCAATCGATGTTCGCGGGCGGGGGATTCTGGGCAACCACGCGAGGAGAGAGGCCGATGACCAGGGCGAGGGCCAGCGTCCGCGTCAGAAGGGTCACGCGCCACTCATGGGCCATGGCATGCTCCTGTCCATTACTCTGGTGCACTGAGACAGCATTGAGTCGGGGTGAGAGGGGAGATTCCCGCTTTGGAGGAATGGTCGCAGTAACAATGCGCAATATCCAGAGCCGGAATTCGGCGAGGCTATCGGAGCAACCGGCCCGTTCATCCCCTCCCCGTAGCCCCCGGCCCGGCTCCAACCCCCAGCGCCAAGCCACGCCGATCCAGGCTGCGATACTGAATCGCCTCGCTCACGTGCACCGGTTCGATCGCCATTGCGCCGGCCAGGTCCGCGATGGTTCGCGAGATCTTGAGAATCCGGTGATAGGCACGGGCAGAGAGCCCCAGCCGGGTC
>DATIWD010000034.1:0-34982 GCA_035519565.1 Gemmatimonadales bacterium
CCACGTCGAACTCGACCGCCCCGATCCGGATTCTCCGCCAACGATCTTCCCCGAAAGGAGAGGCGCCGTCGACCACAAGGTTGGGACGAAAACGATTCATCGGGAGCGGTTGCGCCAGCCGGCGGTTCAACGCTTCGAGCGAGGCGGTCCCGATCAATAGAAAAGGAAAGGCGTCAGCGAACCCCACTCGGCGATCCAGCTGATCGTACCGCGGATCCACGACTCGTGCGCTCGCCTCGGGCATATACACCAGCCGACACGGCGTGCCCAACACCGCGGTGCACCAGCGATCCGCGTCGGGATCCGGCAGCAGCGCCTGGCACCGATCTCTCCAGACCTCTACCTCCAGACTGGTGCCTTGACTGGGCGCGAGCGGCGTCTGGAGGGACGGCGTGCCCGGAGCGGTAAGGATGAGATAGGGAGGGGAGATTGCCGTCCGGATCAGGCAGAGTTTCGGGAAGTCCCGCTGAGTCAGGAACATGCCCTCGGGTGTGACCAGCATCCATCGCCGGTCGTACTCCAATCCGAGCGGCGAGAGAGGCCACGTCTCGAGCGCGATCCCGGCGGCGCCCTTGAGAGGATAGACATTGAGAGCGGCGAGTCGCATGGGGCTTACTTCCCGATGCAGAAGCTGGCGAAGACGCGGTCGAACACCTGTTCCACATCCACGGTCCCCACCAACTCGTCCAGGGCCGCGGCGGCCTGGTGCACGTGATGCGCAGCCAGGACCACATCGCCATCAGGCTGGAATTGAGCCCGGGCTTCGAGCAAGGCCTCCCGGGCGCGGGTCAGGGCCTCGCGATGGCGCACGCGGGTCAGGGCCGGCTCCAGATCGGCCGCGGCCGCTTGACCATCCGACACGCGTTCGGCGCCGAGCCGTCTCACCTGGTCGAGGCCCTCGCCGGAGACGACCGAGACCGGCAGGCCCCCGTCATCCGGGCGCGCGAGATCGGCCTTGGTCCTGAGGACCAGCATCTCGCGACCCCCGGCCAGCGCGGTGTCGCTGGCATCGACCGGCCGACTGGCTTCGACGCAAAGCAGTACCAGGTCGGCGGCGTCGATGTAGCGGCGGCTCATCGCCATGCCCATGCGATCGATGCGGTCGTCGGTGGGGCCCAGGCCGGCGGTGTCGACCAATCGCACCGGCCAGCCATCGAATTCCGCACCGGCCTCGATCGCGTCCCGGGTCGTCCCCGGGGTCTCCGTCACCAGCGCCCGGTCGGCTCCCAGCAGCGCATTGAAGAGCGACGACTTCCCGGCGTTGGGCATGCCCGCCAAGACCACGAGCGCACCCTCGCGGAGTCGCTGGCCCATGGGCGCGGTCGCCAGCAGGCGGTCGACCTGCTGCAGCACCACGCCGTGCTGAGCGGATACTCGCTCGAGGTCCAGCGGACCGTCGTCTTCTTCGGGGAAGTCGATGGCATAGCTCAGGAGAGCAAGGAGGTCGATCAACTCGACCCGGAGCAGCTGGAGCCGTCGAGAGAGACCGCCGTCCAGTTGATGCAGGGCGGCGCGGGCCTGCGCGGTCGCGGTGGCATCCACCAGATCGGCCACCGCTTCCGCCTGCAAGAGATCCATCTTGCCGTTCAGCACGGCTCGACGGGTGAACTCACCGGGCAGGGCCTGCCGAGCCCCGGCGGCCTGAAGGGCTGCCATCAGGCGAGCGGGCCCGACCAGCCCACCGTGGCAGCAGATCTCGACCAGGTCCTCACCCGAGTAGCTGGCCGGCTCCGGAAAGATCGCATAGACGCCGCGGTCGATGAGGGCTCCGCCGGAGTCGTGGAAGTCCGCCAACCAGCTTCGGCGCGGAGCGTCGATACGAAAGGGGTGGATGACCCGCGCCGCGATGTCGAAGACCCCGGCGCCGCTCATCCGGATCAGGGCGAGCGCCGAACGGCCCGGCGGGGTGGCCAGCGCGACGATGGGATCGAAGGCGATGGGGATGGCAGAATCCTCCAGCCCCCGGCTACTCGCTCTGCTTCTTCGTGGCGCGCGAGGGTGGGCCGGCCTTGGGAGCCGGCGGCGGGCGGAGCCGGATCCGCTCCTTCGCGAGCAGCCACTGCTGCGGGACACTGACCACGTTCTGGATGAAATAGTACAGATTGAGGCCCGAGGCAAAGTTCAGGAACAACACCGTCATCATGCCGGGCATCAGGTAGAGCATCATCTTCATCTGGGGATTGGGTTCCATCCCCATCTGTCCCACCTTGCTTACGGCGAAGAGCGAGATCCCCATCAGCACCGGCAGGATGTAGAGCGGGTCCCGTAACGAAAGGTCGGGCAGCCACAGGAACGACTGCCCGCGGAGCTCGATGGTATTCTGGAACACGAAGAACAACGCCAGCAGCACGGGCCAGGGCAGGAGCATGGGCCAGCACCCGCTGAACGGATTCGCCCCATGCTTCTTATAGAGGTTCATGACCTCCTGCTGCAGCCGCTGGGGATCGTTCTTGTACTTCTCCTGGATCTCCTGCATCTCCGGCTGCAGCGCCTGCATCTTGAGGCCGGCCCGCATGCCTCGCTGATTGAGCGGCCACAAGATGATGCGCACCAGGATGCCGAAGAAGATCAGCACCACGCCATAGGCGAGGGAGAGCCGCTCGTGCATCCAGACCAGAAGCCAGCGCACTCCAACCGCCACCGGGCGGATGATGGTGCGGAATCCGGGCCAACCATAGGGATTCACATCGTCGAACTCATGGCCCAGCCGAGCCAGGCGAGGCTGCTCCATCGGCCCGGCGTAGAATGTGTAGGAAAACGTTCCGGTCGAGTTGAGCGGGAGGCTCACCACGATATCGGCGGCCACCGGTTTTCCGGCCGGGTTGGGATGCGCCAGGGCGGTCAGTCCGCTGATTCGGGCCCCCGCGGTGTCGAGCGCGAGTAACCCGGTGACGAAGTACTTCGATTTGACGGCCACCCACTCGAACGGCCCGCTGAACGTCGTGAGGAGCCCCGGTTGCAGGCGGGAGAAGCGCGTCAACTCGCTCTTGCTCTGCTTGGTGACCACGCCGTACTCGTTGTGGTTTCCCACTGAGTCGGCCTCGGTCTGGCGGAGACCCGAACCCAATCCGACCAGGAGCAGGCCCCCGTTGGGCCCGATGCCGCTGACGGTGCCGGCCACCTCGACTCGATAGTCATCGGGACGGAATCGGTAGAGCAGGTTTACGTCAACCGATCCCCGCCGCGCGGTCAGCCGAAGCTCGGAGGGGCCCGAGACCGAGAGCCGCGGCGCCGAAGGCGTGAAGGTCCAGTCATCGAGCCGAAGCGTATCGGACCCCACCACCAGCGTGAGGCCCAGCCAGCCTCCATCCTCCGCGACCAGCTGCACCGGCTGACCCCGATCGCCGAGCGCCATCGAGCGATACCGAGTGGCCGTGGCCTGGACCAGCTCCGCGCCACGAGTGCTGAACCCGTAGCTGAAGAGATCGGAGGTGACCAGCACGGTTTCGGCCGGGGCCGGCGCCACCGGATGCTGGGTCGGCGCAAGCGTCGGGAGGGGAACCTGGGCTGGAGGAGCCGGTTGTTCGGGAGCCGCGGTGGTGACCGGCGGTGGTGGCCGACGCGTCTGCTTGAAGATGATCGACGGAGCCACGGCGATCACGATCATCAGGATGATCGCCAGGAGAAAGCGGCGGTCCATTTATGCGTGCGCCGGCGTTCGCGTCGTCAGAAGCGCGCCCCGATCAGGGCACGGGGTCATAGCCACCCGGGTTCCACGGATGGCAACGAAGCAGCCGGCGGCCGCCCAACCACGTCCCCTTGAGTGCGCCGTAGCGCGCCACGGCTTCGAGCGCGTACTGCGAGCAGGAGGGAGTGAACCGGCAACTGGGCGGCAACACCGGGGAGATGATCAGCTGATACCCGCGAATCATCAGGCTCACCAATCGGGATGGCAGCTTCAGGAGCCACTGCATGGAAGGAGACGCACACTCAAGACGCCGCGACGCTGTCTCGCCACAACAGGATTTCCGATCGCAGCGTGGTGAAGGAAGTCCGGTAGGCCTCTCGCTTGGCGCGGATCACCATATCCCGTGCCGGCTGTCCGCTCCGCACCTCTCGCCGCCAGACCTCGCGCAAGCGGCGACGTAAACGATTGCGGGCCACCGCGGTGGCCTGGAAGCGCGGAACCAGGAGTCCAATCCGAGGATGGCCCACTGAATTGTCAATCCAGAAGAAGTCCAAGTGCCGCGTCCCTCGCCGCACGCCCTTCTCGAGGCAGCGCCGCAGATCGGCAGGGCGGGCGAGCCGGTATCCGCGCGGGAGCCGTTCCGAGGCCGTCAGGCGTGCTTGGTGGGCGTCGAGATGGCGATACGCTTGCGGCCCTTCTTCCGGCGACGCGACAGCGTCGCGCGACCCCAACGCGTGGCCATCCGGGCCCGGAATCCGTGCTTGTTGATCCGCCGGCGATTGCGGGGACGATATGTTGGCTGCATTGCTATAGATACCGGTTCCGTGAGGGGGCAAAGCTACCCACGGGGGGCCACGACGGTCAAGGTTGACTTTTCCACACGCAGTCCGTACTATCGTGCGCCCTTGCCAATCTCCCACCGCTGTCGAGCACCATGCAGCTGTCCGCACAAGAAGCCTGGAAGCGGATCCTAGAGGAAGCTTACCGACAGGTCCCGGAGAAGGTAAACCGCGGATATCTGGAGCCGACCGAAGCCATCGCTTTGGAGGAAGGCCGGCTCGTGGTCGCTGCGGCGGACGAATTCTCCGCCAAGTGGAACGAGACCAAGTACGGTGGAGTCCTCTCCACGCTCGCCGAGCCGGTCCTGGGTAAGGCGACGTCGGTGGTGTTTCGCGTCAAGGAAGATCTGCGACGCCGGCCCCAGATGGACTTCTTTGTAGGTCCCCAGGCGGAAGGGGGTGGCACGCCCGGCAAGGCGAGCACCCAGCCGCTCAACGAGCGGTACACCTTCGACACCTTCGTCATCGGTAAGTCCAACCAGCTGGCGGCCGCGGCGGCCCACGCCGCAGCCGAGGCCCCCGGAAAAACCTACAATCCCCTTTTCATTTATGGGGCCACCGGGCTGGGCAAGACGCACCTGATGCAGGCCATCGCCCACGCGGTGGTCGAGCGCCGGCCCGAGACCCGCCTCCTCTACCTCAGCGCCGAGCAGTTCATCAACGAGGTGATCGAAGGGATCCACACCCGTACGATGTCGGAACTGCGCAAGCGCTACCGCAACGAGATCGACCTGTTCCTGGTGGACGACGTCCATTTCCTCGAAGGGAAGGAAGCCACCCAGGAAGAGTTCTTCCATACGTTTAACACGCTGCACGAGGCCCACAAACAGATCGTCCTGACCTCGGACCGGCCTCCCAAGGAGATCCCGGGGCTCGAGGCCCGGCTGGTCAGCCGGTTCGAGTGGGGAATGGTGGCCGACATCGGGCAGCCGGACCTGGAACACCGGATCGCCATTCTCCGGAAGAAGCAGGAGCAGGACCACCTCGAGCTGACCATCCCCGACGACGTGCTCCGCTTCATCGCCGAACACGTCCGTTCCAACGTCCGCGAGCTGGAGGGGTGCATCATCAAGCTGTTGCTGTTCGCCTCCCTCAAGCACCGGGAAGTCTCGATCGGCCTGGCCCGCGAGGCCCTCGCCGACAAGATCCGTTCCGCCGAGGAGGGGGCCCTCCCGATCCGGAGCCTGCCATCGATCGAGCGGATCCAGGACGTGGTGGCCCGGGGATGGGGGGTGACGGCCGACCAGCTCCGTTCCAAGGCCCGCATCAAGAGCCTGGTCGTCCCCCGCCAGATCGCCATGTTCCTGGCCCGGGACATTCTCGAGATGCAGCTGGTCGAGATCGGCCACGCCTTCGGTGGGCGCGACCATTCCACCGTGATCCACAGCGTCAACAAGGTCGAGCGTCAGATGTCGCGCGATCGGGCCTTCAAGGAGCGCGTGGAAGTGGCCCGTCGGGAGTTGTCCGCACAGTAGATAATTGAATGTGGGGAGTGTGGGGAGCGCGGAAAGCTCGCGCATTTGTCCCGATCGGATCCACGGGCTCCACAGCTGGTCGACAACAGCACAGCGGGGAAGGCGGGACAGGCGCTGGAGTTGGGGGGTGCATCCACATATCCAGAGCGCCTACTGCTGCTACTAGTTTCTTTTATATAGTATCGTAGTAATTCTTTCAGCATCGACGAGGACCGGGATGAAGTTCACCATCACACGTGAGCAGCTCCAAGAAGGCCTGGTGGCGGTCGCGGCCAGTATCCCGACCAAGACCACGCTTCCGGTGCTGGCCAACATCCTGGTTGAAGCCGGTCGGGACGGACTCAGGCTCTCGGGAACCGATCTGGACACTGCGGTGAGCACCACGGTGCCGGCCTCGGTAGACCAGGAGGGCGCTGCCACCCTGCCGGCCAAGAAGCTGGTCGAGATCGTGCGGGAACTGCCCAGCGCCCCGATCCGGTTCACCAGCTCCGGGGAGCAGCGGGTGACCATCGAGTGCGGCCGGGCCAAGTTCCGCCTCCTCGGCCTGCCCCGGGAAGAATTTCCTGCCTTTCCGGCGGTTACGTTCGAGGGTGGGTGGAAGTGCTCCTCGGGCGATCTCCAGAAACTGATCGGGCACGTCGCGTTCGCTGCCAGCACCGAAGAGAGCCGGCCAATTCTGAACGGGGTGCTCTGGGAACTCCGTCCCGAGCGGATGCGGATGGTCGCCACCAACGGCCATCGGCTGGCGCGGATGGATGTCCCGACTCGGCCCGGAGCGACGTCGGGCCAGGCCGACCTGATCGTTCCGCCCAAGGCACTCGATCAGATCAGGCGGCTCTACGGGAGCGACGAGGAGATCGAGATCGCCCGCAGCGAGAACCACCTCGCGTTCCGCTCGGCAGTCACCCAGGTCTACACCCGACTGATCGAGGGGCCCTACCCCAACTACGAGCAGGTGATCCCCCGGGAGAACGACAAGGCCGCTACCGCGGACAAGGCCACCTTCTCGTCCGCCATCCGGCGGATGAGCATTGTGGCCAGCGACCAGACCCACCGGATTCGCCTCGCCCTCTCGGGTGGGGCCTGCAAGCTCTCGGTCCAGACCCCCGACCTGGGCGAGGCCCAGGAGGAGATCAGCGTCAGCTACGAGGGGGACCCACTGGAGATCGGGTTCAACGCTGCCTACCTGCTCGAGATCCTGCGCTACATCCCCACCGACGAGGTGCGGATGACCTTCAAGGGTCCCGAGCGGGCTGCCACTTGCGAACCGGTGGGTTGGAGCGATCCAGCCAGCTTCATGGCCCTGGTCATGCCCCTGAGGCTGGTGGACTAGCCACCTCCGGCACCGCTTGACGTCGTCCCGGGGCTCCCGTCGAGCCCTTCACCCTCTCCTCTCGTAACCCATGATCCGCTCTTCAATGATCCGCCACGGCGTGGCCGCGGCGCTCAGCCTTGGCATCGCCCGGACCAGCCTGGCGCAGGACTCCACACACCCGTTCGGCACCCTCAGGGAGCAGGCGGAGATCCAGCAGCGGTGGCTGCAACAGCGGGTCGACACCTATCTCCCCGCCCTGATGCGGAAGTACGGGATCGATATGTGGGTGATCCCGATGCGCGAATACAACGAGGATCCGGTGTTCGAGGGGATCGCGGCGCCGACGACCTTCGCGGCCCGGCGCCGGACGATCTACGTCTTCTTCGATCGCGGGCCGGAGAAGGGGGTGGAGCGGATCGCGCTCGGTGGCAGCTCCCAGGGAGGGGTCTTCACGGCGGTGCGTGCGACCAGGGAGGTCAACGGCGTGGCGGGCCGGACGGCGGAACTCTGGGGTGACCAGCAGTGGGAGGTCTTGAAGGAAACGATCGAGGCCCGGCAACCGAAGATCATCGGCATCAACAAGTCCCGAGTGTTCGCCTTTTCGGATGGTCTGAGTTCGGGCGAACTGGAGGGAATGAGCCAGGCGCTGGGGAAGAAGTGGACCTCACGGTTCAGGCCGGCGGAAGGGCTGGCGGTGGACTTTCTCGCGCTTCGTCTCCCCGAAGAACGAGGCGTCTATGCCAAGATGCAGGATCTCGTCTGGCAAATGATCCGGACCATGTTCTCGAGTCAGCTCATCACGCCAGGGGTGACGCGCACCAGCGATCTGGTCTGGTGGTGGCGGCAGCACCTGAACGATCTCGGTCTGGGGACGTGGTTCCAGCCTTCGGTGGAAATCCAGCGGCGTGGCGCCAACGACGAGCAACTGGGGGACAATCCGGTGATCGAGCGAGGGGACCTGCTCTGGTGCGACGTCGGGATCACCGCCCTCCGCCTCAATACCGATACCCAGCACGATGCGTATGTGTTGCGCGAAGGCGAGACCGATGCGCCCGCCGGGCTCAAGCAGGCACTGGCCAACTCGAATCGCCTGCAGGATCTGCTGTTCGAGGAGATCCGGCCGGGGCGCACCGGGAACGAGGTGTTGCAAGCGGTCCTGACCCGGATGCGGGCTGAGGGATTGGACGGGACCCTGTACAGCCATCCGATCGGGCTCAACGGCCATGGCGCGGGTCCACTGATCGGCTTGTGGGACTATCAGGAGGGTGTTCCCGGCCGCGGAGATCACAAGGTGCTCGCCAACATGTGGTTCTCGAGCGAGCTCCAGGTGACCAGCGAGGTGCCCGAGTGGGATGGACAGCGCGTCCGCATGGCCCAGGAGGAGGACTTCGCGATGGGCGCCGACGGGAAGCCGGTCTGGATCAAGGGCCGGCAGAGTGAATTGATCCTGGTCCATTGATCCGGCCGCTTCCGGCCCCCCGGGGCGCTGCTGGTTGACAGCCCCCCGGATGAAGACCATACTCGCACCGCGATTTTCGACCCAAACTGCGCATGTTCGGGTGACCGTGCCCCCGGGTTCATACGGGGGCGTTCGCATCTTCCGGCGCCGCGCCGTTGCCACGAGAGGAGCCGCCGCGATGAGGTGTCGGTGAACGTAGAAGCCCGCCAGTCGGCCCTGCGGGACCTGTCGATCTTGAGCTTTCTGCCGGCGGACGTTCGGGAGCTGGTGGAAGGGAGCTTCGAAGAGGTCTCGTTCCCGTTCGGCTCCTCGATCGTGCGCGAAGGGGAGCCGGCCGACGCGTTGTTCGTGCTGGTGACGGGGCGGGCCCGGGTCATCAAGCGGGGGGATGGTGGCGAGGAGGTTCCCCTGTCGGTGCTGCGCACCGGGGACTCCTTCGGCGAGATGGGTCTGCTGGACCACGCCACTCGCACCGCGACGGTACGGGCCACCTCCGAGGTGGAAGCGCTCCGGCTGCAGCGCGCCGTCTTCGACTCGCTCCTCGAGGAGCGGCCCGAGCTCCGGCACTACCTCGAGCTCCAGAGCAAGCACCGCCAGCTCCACAACTTCTTCCAGCAGTACACCGCTTTTTCTCAGCTCCCCGTCGAGGCCCTCGCGGCACTGCTCTCCGAGCTCACCCCCGTAGTGGTGCGCGCGGGAGACATCGTCGTGCGGGAGGGCGACCCGCCGGGGCCGATGTATGTGGTCGAGGAGGGGCGGTTGCGGGTCTACAGCGAGGCCGACGGCCGGCGCCGCAACATCGGATACATCCGTAAAGGGGAGTACTTCGGCGAGCTCTCGGTGTTTCGCCATACGCGGCGTGCGGCTACGGTGGAGGCGCTGACGCCGGGCCGGCTCCTCATGCTCCGGGGGGAGACCTACGAGGCCCTGCTCGAGAAATATCCCGCGTTCCGGGAAGAGCTCGAGAGTCGGATGGAGCAGTACGACTATCGCCACACGGCCCAGATACCGATCGACTTCTTCCAGGAATTGCTGCCGGCCGACGCGACCACCCAGGAGCGCGTCGGGGAATCCCAGGTGGACCAGAAGATCGAGGAGAAGGAACCAGCCGCCGAGGAAGAAGCGGCCGGTCCCTTCGCCACCAAGGATGGGCGCTTCCAGAAACGGGGCCGGCGGATCCGGAAATTCCCTCACCTCTGGCAGATCGACGAAGTGGATTGCGGGGCGACCTGCCTCGCCATGGTGTGCCGGCACTTCGGCCGCGCGGTGAGCCTGGCCCGGATCCGCCAGCTGGTGCACACCAGCATGGATGGCGCCAGTTTGCGGGCGATCTGCGGCGGCGCCAACGAGCTGGGACTCGCGGCGCGGGCGGTCAAGGCGACCGGGGCCAACCTGGGGCAGATCCCCCTTCCTGCGATTGCCCATTGGGAGGGGAATCACTGGGTCGTGATCTACGACGTGGACGAGACCCACGTGCGGGTCTCCGATCCCGCGGTTGGGCGCCGGCGGATGCCGCGCCGGGAATTCGAAGAGAAGTGGACCGGGTACGCGGCGCTCTTCGACTACACCGATGCCTTCGCCAAGAATGCGGAGGGCAAGCTGGGGATCACGTGGCTGGTGCCGTTTTTCCGGCCCTACACGCGGATCTTCCTCCAGTGCGCCGGACTGGCGCTGATCGTCAGTGCGCTCCAGATGGTGATCCCGGTCTTCACGCAGGTGATCGTGGACCGGGTGCTGGTCGAACAGGATCTGAGCCTGCTGAATATCCTGATCATCTCCATGGCGCTGGTAGTCCTGTTGACGCTGGTGGCCACGGTGGTGCAGCGCTACCTGCTGAGCTTCGCGGCCGTCCGCATCGATTCCACCACCCTCGACTTCCTGACTCGGCGGCTCCTGAGCCTGCCGATGAGCTACTTCAACAGCCGCCGCATCGGCGACATCCAGCGGCGGCTGGCGGGGATCTGGCAGGTCCGCGAGTTCCTGGTGGAATACGGGGTCCAGTCTCTCAGTGCGCTGGCCCAGCTGCTCGCGGCCCTGGTGCTGATGATCATTTACAGCCCGATCCTCACGCTGGCCTTCCTCGCCACCGTGCCGCTCTTCGTCGTGCTCATGAAGTACTCGGCCAACTGGCTCTTTCCCCTGTATGCCGAGCTGGAGGAATCCTACGGGAAGTACCAGTCCTTCCAGATCGACGCGATCCGCGGCATCGAGACCGTCAAGGCGCTGGGCGCGGAGCTTTCTTTCCGGGACCTGATGCTTCGGCAGTTCAACAGCGTGGCGCGGAACCGGTTCAAGGCCGACTTCACGCTGATGGCCTACAACGGGACCATCCAGACCATCACGCTGCTCTCGGTGGTGCTCTTCCTCTTCGTGGGCGCCCGACAGGTTATGAACGGGTCGCTCTCGATCGGCGCCTTGGTCGCCTTCAACTCGCTGGTGGCGCTGGCCAACATGCCCATCATCACCCTGATGGCGCTCTGGGATCACTGGCAACAGGCGACGGTCTACCTCACTCGCCTGGAGGACATCTTCGCTCAGGAGCCGGAGCAGGGGAGCGATCGCTCACGCCTAGTGCCGGTCAAGTCGTTGGAGGGGCGGATCAGCTTCCGCCATCTCGGGTTCCGCTATGGGGGCTCGGAGTCACCGCCGATCCTGGATGACATCGAGTACGAGGTGCCCCCCAATACTATGGTTGCCATCGTGGGCCGGAGCGGCTCGGGGAAGACCACCCTGATCAAGTGCCTGGCCGGGCTGCTGGAGCCGAGCGAGGGGACCATTCTCTACGACGGCATCGATCTCAAGACCCTGAACTATCGCGACCTCCGGCGGAACATCGGGTTCGTGCTCCAGGACAACCACATCTTTGACGACACCATCGCCCGCAACATCGCCTTCGGGGAAGACGAACCGGACATGGACAAGGTGATCTGGGCGGCGCAGGCGGCCAGCGCGCGCGATTTCATCGAACGCCTCCCGCTCGGCTACGATACCCACATCGGCGAGTCAGGACTCTCCCTCTCGGGCGGACAGCGGCAGCGGGTGGCAATCGCACGGGCGATCTACCACCGGCCTCCGGTGCTGGTCTTCGACGAGGCGACCAGCGCCCTCGATACCGAGAGCGAGCGGGCCGTGAAAGAGAACATCGACCAGCTGCTCGAAGGCCGGACCTCGTTCGTGATCGCCCACCGGCTCAGCACCGTGCGTGACGCCGATGTGATCATCGTGCTGGAGAAGGGCCGGTTGGTGGAGCAGGGGACTCACGATGAGCTGATGGAGCGCCAGGGGCTGTACTTCTTCCTGGTGAGCCAGCAGTTGGGCTTGTAGGAAGAGGATCGGATGGCCGACCACAGCGCGCAGGACGCCGCCTTCCTGGAACCCGACCCGCCCCACTGGGCGGCGCGGGGGTTGGCGTACTTCATCATCACGATCTTCGCCCTGATGATTCTGGCGCTCCTGGTGGTACACGTCCCTGAGGTGGTCTCCGGACGCTTCGCGCTGATCCCCACCCAGGGTACCGATCCGGTGCGGGCCCCCCGGGACGGCGTCGTGAGCGAGGTGACGTCGGTCGAAGGCGGACGGGTGCGGGCTGACTCGATGCTGTTCCTGCTCCGGTCCCCCTCGATGGCGGATCGCAGCGCGGAGCAGCGGACGCTGCAGACCAACCTCAAGGCCGATGAGGGTCGCCTGGCCATCGCGACCAGCCAGCTGGAAACCCGGCGCCGGGCCGACGAGGCGGAAGGCCACCGGCTCGCAGACCAGGTGACCTATCTCGATCGACTCGTCGCGTCGAAGAACCGGCGGCTCGCGCTCACCCGCGAGCTTGCGGACAGCGCTTCTTCCGGTGCCCGTAGCGGGTCGGTCGGGCGCGTGGAGGCGAGCCGATTGGAGCTGGAGGTCGTGACCTTGGCGGAGGAGGTGCAAGCCGCCGAGAACGATCGAGACGAAGCGAAGGCGGCGATCAAGCGGCTCGAGCAGGACGCCGCGGCGCGCGAGCTCGAGTTTCAGGAGACCAAACGCGGTCTCTTGGAGTCGATGGAGACCGAACGGATCCGGATTGCGTCTCTGGAAGCCGATCTGGTCAACAGCACCGACAAGGGCATGGTGGTTCGGGCGCCCTGCGCCGGCACGGTACTGCGGCTCAGGGTCGGCGCACCGGGGGCAGTGGTCAAGGAGGGAGAGATCCTGAGCGAGTTGGCCTGCGAGGGGGACCGCCTCCAGGCCGAGCTCATGCTTCCTCAGGCCGGCGTGCCGTTGGTGCAGGCGGGGCAGCAGGTCAAGCTTCGCTTCGATGCCTTCCCCTATCAGCGCTACGGGATTCGCTTCGGCACCGTACGGTGGCTCGGCCCCTCAGGCGTTACTTCCAAGGACAGCGGGGCGTTTCGTGCCCTGGTCGATGTGGCCGATCAGGCGTTTCGAGTGCGGGGGCAGATGCAGCCGCTGCTCCCCGGTATGGGCGGCCAGGGCGACATCCTGGTGGGTCGTCGTTCGCTGGTGAGTTACGCCTTCGAGCCGATTCGCGCCCTCAAGGAAAACTTCGCCGAGCCGCCCCGGTAGTCGCTGCTCAGAACCACCGCCCGATCCGCACGAACCAGAGCCCGCGGTTGTTGCTGGCCCAGCCGTACTCCGCCCGGAGCGGCCCGATCGGCGTGTCCACGCCCAGGCCCACGCGTCCGCCGACCAGCCATTCTCCGCCGGGAACGGCCGCGCCCCCATTGGCCGACTGTCCCGTCGCAATGTCGGTGCGCACCTGAAGGGCCCCCAACACCCGGTACCCCACCGTCAGCCGAGCCAGCACTTCCCGGTCTCCTCGCCGCTCACCGATATGGAGTCCGGGAAATCCGTCGTACCCGCCCAGCATGAAGGTGCTCTGCTCCGGCAAGTCACTTCCCCATCCGTACCGCGCACTGGGACGAATCGTGGCCCGGCCCTTCTTGAACGTCGGTCCCACCTCGAGCTGGGTCAGCTGATAATGATCGGTCCAAGCCCCCTCGACCCTCAGCACGGGCTCGCCGGACACGGTTCCCTTGGAGATTCGGATTCGGCCGCCGAAGCCTGAAAGGTTGCCCCCCGAGGAGTCGGACCAGAAGCGCGCCTCGCCGCCCAACGAGGTGACCCAATCCCGCCCGAACGCCTGCTCCACTCCTCCGAATACCAGTGCTTCCTGGGTGTTGTCTGAGGGAAGCTGGTTCCCTTGAGGGTCGAAGATTCGGATATCCTCGTTGCTCAGGCCGAGGGTAAGCAGGGGAACCAGCGCCTGGCGACTCAAGGCCGCGGTTCGAACGCCGAGCCGGAGGCGCTGAGCCAGCTCACCGACGATGAGCAGGCCACTTCCGTCGAGGGAGGCGCCCAGCAGTCGCCGGTCCACTACCCCTGCCCAGACCTCGCCGCCCAGGTCGCCGTCATACGCCAGGCCGAGGCCGGCGTAACGACGAGGAGCCGGCTGAATCGTTACGGTCAGCTGGAGCGAATCGGCCGGCCCCTCCGGAGCCAGCCAGATCGCCCGGAAGTCGTCGGACCGCCCCAGTTCCTGGAAGCCGCGGCGGATCGCGGCCGGCCGGAGCGAATCCCCGGGGACAAGGTGGAAGCGCTCCTGCACGTGGCGCTGATCGGCCGGCCGTCCTCCGTTGAACGTGACCTGAGTCAGTCGCGCCCGTGGGGCAGCACTGGGTCGTCCCCACCCGGCGCTGGCGAGGCAGGGGGCCTGGCCCAGTGCGGCGGCCGCCGCTTCGCGACCACGGTCGATCAGGGCGGCGATCTTGTCGGGTGCGAAATCCAGACTCCCGAAGTCCTGCACGTCGGGCCTGATGAACACGTCCTCGGACCCCAGTGAATCGGCCGGCTGCCGGAAGAGGAAGGCAACCAGGCGGTCGGCGATGTCCAGCGGGGATTCGGCGTTCAGCGTGTCCGCGAGATGCTCGGTGGCGTCGGAGACGATTACCCGGGTCGCGCCTTCCGTGCGTGCCGGTCCAACCGGGATGTTGGCGGAGATGGCCCCGTCGGCCAGGACGATCCCGTCCATCGACACCGGGGTGAAGATGAGAGGGATGGCCATGCTGGCCCGGACTGAGCGGGCCAGGTCGCCAGAGCGGAGAATGACGGTGTCGCGGTCGGTCAGATTGCTGGCCACGGCCCGAAACGGGATCGGGAGCGAATCGAAATTCCCTCTAGCGATCAGGTTCCCGCGAAGCAGTCCCTGGTTGAGCAGCGCGTTGACCTCGGCTTCGTCGACCGCCGCGCGCTGGAGGTTCAGGCCATGGCCGCCTTGCTCCCAGGCGAGGATGGGCTGGAGCTCACCGAGGGACCGAGGCACGGTCGGATCGTATTGCTGGAACAGGTCGTTGAGCGGGAGGCGGCGGGTCAGGGAATCGATCTCCCGGGCGCTGTATCCACTGGCGTACATGGCGCCGATGATGGCGCCCATGCTGCTCCCGACGATCAGATCCGGCCGGATGCCGAGACTGTCGAGGACGCGGAGTACGCCGATGTGAGCCAACCCCTTGGCGCCCCCACCCGAGAGTACCAGGGCGGTTGGCGCCGGCCGGCACTGCTGGGCCTCCAATCGGCCCGCGACCATGAAGAGAAGTAGAAATCCGGTGACGGCCCGCATGGCGCCAAAGTTAACAGACTGAAGGCGGCACCCCTTGCGAAGGGTCCCGCCCATCCGTCATACTTTGCCGACTGGACCCCGGGAACCGCCGGTACGAGGCCGGCGCGCGGGGCCGAGATCGTGGAGAGTCATTCGAATGACGTACGTGATTGCTGAAGCGTGTATCGGCGTCAAGGACCGGGGGTGCGTGGACGTTTGTCCGGTCGACTGCATCTACGAAGGCGATGATCAGCTTTACATCCATCCCGACGAATGCATCGATTGCGGGGCCTGCGAACCCGAGTGCCCGGTGACGGCGATCTTTCCGGAAGAGGACGTGCCGCCGAATCAAGTGACCTATATCGCCAAGAATCGGGACGTATTCAACAGCGATACCCCCCCCGGAAAGCCTCAGCGCTGAGACTGCATTCATCGCTGCACTGATCATTACTCGCCCTCCGGAAATTCTCGGAGGGCGGATCGTTAAGGGGTATGAATGCATAAAATGTCACCCCTGGGGACTGCATAAAGTGCATAAAATGAGGGCGGCCCTGGGACCGTACTGCTTGGCCGCGATCCCAGGGCCGATTCTTGGAAGGATTTTCTGAAGTTTGGCGGGGCTCCGTCGGGAGACGGCTCCGGCCGCCACTACCTTAGACGCCTGAACCCCCCAAAAGGTTTCAGGCGAGGCCCTTCAAGAAGTTAGCGAGAACTCGCGCCGTGGCTTCGGGTTGCTCGACTGGTGGCAGGTGACCGGCCCCCGCGATCGTGGCCAGTCGCGCTCCGGGAATGGCTTCCGCCATTCGTTGGGCCGCCTCTGGAGAGATCAGCGCATCCTGGGCTCCCGTCACCACCAGAGTGGGCAGGTCCTTCAATGACGGGAGCAACGGAGTGCTGTCCACCCGGTCACGCATGGCGGTGAGGGCGCCGACAATCCCGGCGACCGGAGTGGCCTCGATCATCTTGCGCACGCGCTCGACGAGCTGGGGGCGCACGGTCGGCGCATCGGGGGCGAGGAGCCTGGGGATCATTTCCTGCGCAATCGCGGTCCCACCGCCCTCCCGCGCGGTGGCCACCGCGTGGTCCCTGGCCTTCTTGCCTTCGGGGGAATCCGCCTCCGCTCTGGTGTCCATCAGGACCAGGGCCCGTACCCGCTCCCGGTACCGGCGAATCAACTCGAACGCGATGTATCCTCCCATCGAGAGCCCACAGACGATCACCCGTTCTTCATTGAGGGCCGTCAACAAGGCAGCCAGGTCGTCGGCGTAGGTCGCGATGCTATAGCCCAGGTCGGGGGCGTCCGACCGGCCCATCCCGCGGAGATCGGGCGTAATCCAGCGAAACCCCTCGAGCCCGGCCAGGGTGTCCTGCCAGATGGTCCGGTCGAGGGGATACCCATGGATGAAGAGTACGGCCGGCCCATGGCCCTCGGCCTCCACGGCGAGGTGCACCCCGTTCACCATGACCCGGTCGCCGCCCATGAACTGGGCGAACGCCTCGGGGACCTCGACGGGACGCCCCTCGGCGTCGATGCACACGAAGACGAACTCGGCGGCCCCGATCAGGGCCTCATCGCGGGTCCGGCGCGCGGTCTGCCGGAGGGTGAAGCTGGTTCGCCCGCGGTGCACCATGGACTGGCGGAAGCGCAGGACGTCGCCCGGGAACGCGGGCGCGTGGTAGTCAATCGTGGCTTTGCGGACCGCGGGCCAGGTGTGGCTTCGGCCGAAGAGATCCATGCCCGGACCCCGGGCCAGCATTTCCCAGCGAGCCCGCTCGAAGAGGGCGAGAAACGACGCCTGATTCAGGTGGCCATAGGCGTCGCACTCGTCGGGATAGACCGTCAGGTCGATCTCGGGTGGGGACATGGACCGGAAAAGTAATTGAGCGGCGAGGTCCCGCTCGCCGGTGCGGTGTTGGACGCGCCGGCCGTGGGCACATTAGCTTGGATTCCGGTTCGAGTTCCGTTATTTCACTATCAATCTCCCATGCTTCCCCCTCCTGAAGGCGCTGGCGAGCCGCCTGCCAATCTGATCGCGTCGCAATCGGCTTTCGATCAGCTGATCGCCCGAATTTCGGGGCGACCACTGGTCGCGGTGGACACCGAGGCAGCGAGCTTTCACCGCTACCACGATCGCGTCTACCTGGTTCAAGTCTCGACTCGGGAGCTGACCGCGGTGATCGACCCACTGGCGGTGAAGGATCTGAGCGGGTTGGGGCGGCTGCTGGCCGATCCCGGGACCGAAATCGTCCTGCACGATGCGGACTACGATCTCCGGATCCTCGATCGGGACTACGGGTTCCACGCGACTCGCCTCTTCGATACCAGGGTAGCCGCCCAGTTGTTGAACGAGCCGGGGATCGGATTGGCGGCGCTGCTCGAGAAATACTTCGCCGTGCGGCTCGACAAGAAATTTCAGCGGGCCGACTGGTCGCGCCGGCCGCTCAGCGAGGGAATGCTGGCGTACGCCGCGGCCGATACCCGCCACCTGCCGGCGTTGCGAGACCGGCTTCGCGCGTCGCTGGAAGAGCGGGGGCGTTGGCCCTGGGCGGAGGAGGAATTTGGTCTGCTGGAGCGGCTCCGGTGGACGGTCCCGGGCGCCGTCGAGGAGGGGTATCGCCGCCTCAAGGGGGCCGCGCGGCTCCGTGGCAAGACGCTGACGGTGCTGCGGGAGCTCTATGCGTGGAGAGACCAGGTGGCGCGGGAGATGGATCGGGCCCTGTTTCGCGTGGTGACCAACGAGGCGCTGCTGGCCATGGCGCAGGCGGCCCCAACGAGCATGGAGGCTCTCCGGGCCATCGGCGGGGTCTCCCCGGATCTGACCTCCCGACGCGGAGACCAGATTCTGGCGGCCGTCCAACGTGGATTGGTGGCCGCGCCGGAGAAGCCGGTCCCGGTCACGCGGGATCGCACGCCACATGACCCCGAAGCGGCTGCCCGCCTGGAGCGCCTGAAGGAGATACGTAACCGGCTCGCCACCGAAGTCGATCTGGCGCCCGGCCTGCTCTGTCCCAACGCCACCCTCGAGCAGATCGCTCAACGCAATCCGAAGAGCCGGGAGGAGCTGGCGGCGACCCCGGGTCTCAAACGATGGCAGCTCGAGGTGACGGGAGAAGAATTCCTGCGGGCACTGCGCGGGGGAACGGCGAGAGGCTAGAGGGTCATCCGCCCAGGAAGGCCCTGATTCGCGGATCCATTCGCTCCGGTGTCCAGTAGGGCTCCCACACGATCTCCACCTCCGCCCCGCTCACCCCTTCCAACTCTTCCACGGTCCGCTTGACGTCCGAGACGATCTCGGGTCCTGCGGGGCACCCGGGTGAGGTCAGCGTCATCCGGATGTGGACTTTCCCTTCTTCCTTGACCTCGACCTCGTAGACCAGCCCAAGGTCGATGATGTTGAGATTGAGCTCTGGATCCTTGACGCCGCGGAGCGCTTTCTGGACCGTTTCCTGGGTCACCATGAGCTTTCCTCCTCTCGCGAAGCTACCTCGTGAGTCGGACGGCCGTCAACCGCCGGTGGCGCGCACCACGGCGTTGCTGAGACGGTCACGGACGGCACGGAGCTCCCTGATAGAACGGCCGACCTTCGGGTCGAAGCAGCGATTGGTGAGGAAGATCAGGAAGAGATCACGGCTGGGATCGATCCAGATGAGAGTCCCGGTCCAACCGGTGTGCCCGTAGGCCTCTGCGGATAGCAGCGACCCGTAGGGAGTGGGAGGCTTCTCCTTGGGGTCGGGCGTTTCCCAGCCGTGGAGTCTGGGGCCGGAGTTCTGGCCCGGCTTGAGAAACTCACGCACCGTCTCCGCGCGGAGCACCCGCCCGCCAGGCATCGCGCCCTGGTTCAGCCACATCTGGGCGTAGCGGGTGAGATCGGCCCCGGTAGCGAACACGCCGGCGTGCCCGGCGACTCCACCGAATCGCACCGCATTCTGATCGTTCACCTCTCCGGCAATTGGGGTCCCGTTCCAGACGCCGGTCGGCACCACGCGCGCGCGGACCGAGTCGGGCGGCCGGTACATGGTGCTCGTCATTCCGAGAGGGCTGAAGATTTCGCGGGCGGCGAAGCGGTCCAGGGGCTCCTTGGCCACTGCTTCGACGATGAGCCCCAGCAACATCGCGTTGAGATCGCTGTACTCGGCCGAGGCACCAGGCGCCCTTCGGAGCGGTTCGGCGTAGAGGAGGGTGATGGCGCTGTCCCGCGTGGGAGCCAGCTTGAAGAACTCCATGTAGCTCCGCAGACCGCTGGTGTGGGTCAGGAGCATCCGCACCGTCACCTCCGCCTTCCGTCCACCCGTGAAGCGCGGGAGGTACCGCTGGACTGGCGCATCGAGGTCGACCTGGCCGCGCTCCACCAGCAGCATGGTCGCGGTCGTGGTTCCGACCACCTTGCTGATCGAGGCCAGATCCCAGAGCGTTCGGGACGGATCGGGCACGGCCGAGCGCTGAGACCAGGTGAAGTGGCCGTATCCCCGCTGGTACAGCACGGTGTCCTTCCGGCCGATCACTACCACGGCCGCGGGATAGATCCCTCGATCACGACCAGCCAGGACGATGCTGTCGATCTCCGGGAAGCTCTGGGCCGAGGCGCTCCGGCCCGGAGCATAGGAGACCAGAATGAGCAGCAGGAGACGAAGAGCCGAGGCTGAACCGCGAGGCATGATCAGCGGTCCCTCACGTCGCCGGGGGGGAGCTGGTAGAGCAGTTGCGCCGTGCGCAGATCGCGGGGGGTCGGGGCCGATGCTCGAGTCGAGGAAAACATGACGTCGGCGGGGTTGGCCGAATGAGGGAGCCCGAGGGCGTGCCCTACCTCATGAAGCACCACCGTGCGAAGCCCCTGGTCGGGCACGATTCGACCATCGCGGTCGCGCACGGCCAGCTGGATCCGGGCCGATCGGATCACGCCGAACTGATCCCAGGTCAGGTCGGTCTGCCCGGTTCGTTCAAAGCTGAAATGGTCGATCCATCGCACCGTGATCTGGGCTCCGGCAGTATCGGCCTGCTGCTGGAAGCGGACCCTGATGCCTGAGCCTTCCCAGATGCCGAAGGCTTCACGGACGAAGTCGGCCATCCGTCCGCTGTAGATGTCCACGCCTCCTTCGATCAACGCGTACTTCAGCGTGATCGGTTGCGGATCGGGCCACCGCCGGATGAGCGAGTCGGTCACCAGGAGCAGGGAGTCGATATAGGTGTCCGCGCCCTCCTCCCGGAGCCGCCGCCGGATCGCCAATCGCGCCAGGTGATCCAGGGACGACGGCCCGACCGGGGCGCTCCCGGCCTGGGGGCCGGAGGCCGTTGAGTCGTTGGGTGTAGTGGAGCCGCCGGAGGCTGGGCCCGGGTGTTGGAGGGTGCCGGTTGCCACCGGATCCGATGGGGCGGTTCGCGGCCGGAGGTGGTTGATCTTGTCCAGCGCTATCAGGCTGATGAGAATGATCAGCACCCAGAGGAGAACGCGCGGCATCCTGAGGAATATGACGGGGGGCAGGGGTGAGCGGCAGCATCGTGAGCCGTGGTAGCCTGGCGCCGGGCCCGGGAGCCTCCTAACATTTCGCCACCAGCCCGCCTGCCGCCGGCGCCTCGTCCCGATCCATCAGGAGGTCCGTCTTGAACGAATTCCTCGCTCGGAGCCTGATCCGATGGCGCTGGGCGGTGATCGTATTGTGGGCGGTGATCGGCGTGGTGGCGGCGAACCGCGCTCCTCGCGTTCTCGATGTCCTCAACGTTCAGGGGGGGACCGACCAGGAGACCGAGACCTCACGCACCGAGACGCTGATCCGTACCCGGTTCGCGCGCCCGGCCAGCGATCTCCTGGCGGTGACCTTCGCCGCGCCCGACCCGGTGGACTCCGGCTCGGCCCGCGCGATGCTCGACAGCATGGTCGCGGCCCTGGGACGAGAGCCCTTCATCACCGGGTTGATCTTCTATCGTCCGGGCAGCGACTCCCTCTACGAGAGTCACGACGGGCGGACCACCTTTCGGGCGGCCGGCGACACCGCACTGGTGAGTGGCGACCACCGCAGCACCTTCATTGTCCTGACCCTCGCCGCGGTGCCCAACGATCAGCACCCCGGGATCATCCGGTCTCTGCGCGCGGTGATGCACCGGACCCTGGCCGCGGCCGGGCCCGAGGGAGACCGCTACGAGGTCCTGCTCACCGGCCGGGCCCCGCTGGATTACGACATCCGCGCCATCAGCGCGCGCGACAGCAAGGAGGCCGAGCTCCGCCTGCTGCCGCTCACGATGGTCGTGCTGGTCCTGGCCTTCGGGGCCTTCGTCTCGGCACTGCTCCCTCTCGTGGTCGGGTTCCTGGCCATCTGGATCACGCTGGCGATCATCACGATCCTCGCCGACTACACCCCGATGTCCATCTTCGTGCTGAACATGACCAGCATGCTCGGCCTGGGCGTGGGGATCGACTATTCGCTCCTGATCGTGACCCGGTTTCGCGAGGAGTTGAACCGGGGGCTGCGTCGGCGGGAGGCGGCGCGACGTACCTTGAGCACGGCGGGCGCCGCCGTCCTGACGTCGGGCTTGACCGTGGTGGTCGGTTTCGCGGCCCTGCTGCTCACCCCGCTGGTGGAGACGCGCAGCGTGGGGCTCGGCGGCCTGGTGGTGGTAAGTGTGGCGGTGCTGCTCTCGACCACACTGCTCCCCTCGCTGCTCGCGGTGCTGGGTCGCCAGATCGATCGGCCGCGCTGGCTGGCGCGGATGCTGGCCTGGTATCACGCGCCGACGGTGTGGGAGAAGTGGGCCCGGAGTCTGGCCCGCCACCCGCGCCGCGCGCTCCTGGTAGGCGGGTTCACCATTGCGATTCTCACCGCCCCCGCGTTCTGGATCCGGATCGGGCTCCCGGCCCGGAACTGGTTCCCCGCGCAGACCGAGGCCGGCCGCGCCATCGAGGCGCTGCAACAGATGGGGGCGGGCAGCGTCATCCTTCCGGTCCGGGTCGTCGTCGAGTTCCCTCCGGGTCAGACCGCGGTCTCGGCCACTTCCCTCCGAGGGCTGCGGGCGCTGTCGGACTCCTTCCAACACGATCCCAGGGTGGACCGGGTGCGGAGCCTGGTCGACCTCAAGCGTGGGACGTCCATTCTCGGCTACTCGCTCCTGTACAGCGACCTCCCGGCGGCCCGGCAGGAGTACGGCGACTTCCTTGACGCCTACCTGAGCCAGGATAATCGCCTGGCGCTGATGGACGTGATCCTGGCCGACTCGGTGTCGCTCCCCACGTCGATGGACGTCTCTCGCCGGGCCCGGCAGCTGGGGACCATGGACATCAAGGGGCTCAAGGGAACCACGGTCTGGGTGGGTGGCTATACCGCGTCCGCGCTCGACGTGCAGACGCTGCTGCTCAAGGTGTTCCCCCGGCTGGTGGTGCTGATCCTCGGGGTGACCGGTCTGATGCTCGCCTTTGCGTTTCGCTCGGTGCTGGTGCCGATCAAGGCGGTGATCATGAATTCGCTCTCGGTCAGCGCCACGTTCGGCCTCATCGTGCTGGTCTTTCAGTACGGCCTGGGGGCGCAGCTCATCGGGTTGGCCGGGCCCACCTCGGCCATCTTCGTGGTCATCCCGGTCATGGTGTTCTGTGTCGTGTTCGGCCTGAGCATGGACTACGAAGTCTTCCTGCTGAGCCGGGTCAAGGAGGCGTTCGATCGCACGGGGGACAACGACCGGGCGACCCAGGATGGGTTGAGCGCCACCGCGTCCACCATCACCTCCGCGGCGCTGATCATGATCCTGGTGTTCGGGGTGTTCGCGTTCGCGCGGGTGCTGGTGATGCAGTTCCTGGGATTCGGCCTGGCGGCCGCGGTCCTGCTCGACGCGACCATCATTCGCATGGTACTGGTGCCCGCGATCATGCACCTTGCCGGGCGCTGGAACTGGTGGCCGGGAGTGAGAAAGGCGGCCGCCGAACGCTCCTGACGTCAGCGCTTGGCGTCGAGCCAGTTGTCGCCCACGCCCACGTCGACGACCAGCGGCACCCGCAGCGGCGCGGCGCTCTCCATGTGGTGTTTCACCAGCTGGCTCACCTGCTCGACCTCTTCCCGCGGCGCCTCCACCACCAGCTCGTCGTGAACCTGGAGGAGCAGGCGGGCGCGGAGCCCGCCTGCGGCCAGGGCGCGGTGGATATTCACCATGGCGATCTTGATCAGGTCGGCCGCCGAGCCCTGGAGCGGGGTATTCTGCGCGGTGCGCTCGGCAAAGGCCCGGATGTTGAAGTTCTTGTCCCGGATATCGGTGATGTAGCGCCGTCGTCCGAAGAGCGTCTCCACGTATCCGCGATCCCGCGCCAGCTTGACCTGGAGATCCAGGAACGCGCGTACGCCCGCGAAGCGCTCGAAGTACTGGGCGATGAAGGCCCGCGCCTCCTCCTGGGCAATCCCGAGCTGACGGCTCAGCGCGAAGGGCCCCTGGCCATAGATGGTGGCGAAGTTGATGGTCTTGGCCCGGGCCCGCATCTCCGCCGTCACCTGCTCCACCGGCACCCCGAAGATCAGCGAGGCGGTCTGACGATGGATATCTCCGCCCTCCTGGAAGGCCTTGATGAACGCGGGATCGCCCGAGAGGTGAGCCATCAACCGCAGCTCGATCTGGGAGTAGTCGGCGACCACGAAGCGACAGCCGGGGCCCGGTACGAAGCCACGCCGGATCTCCTCGCCCCGAGCGGTGCGGACCGGGATGTTCTGCAGGTTGGGATCCGAGGATGAAAGCCGCCCGGTCGCCGCCCCGGTCTGGTTGAAGCTGGTGTGGATCCGGCCGGTCACCGGGTCGATCCGTTGCGGGAGTACGTCCACGTAGGTCGAGCGGAGCTTCTGCAGCTCGCGATACTGCAGGATCCGCTGGGGGACTTCGTGACCCATCTGGGCCAGCTGCTCCAGCACGTCGGCGTCGGTGGAGGGCCCGGTCTTGGTCTTCTTGAGCACCGGCAGCTGGAGCTTCTCGAAGAGCAGGGTGGCGAGCTGCTTGGGCGAGTTGAGATTGAGATCGCTGGCCGCCAGCTTGGCGATCTCCCGCTCCAGCTCGGCCAGGTCGCGCGCCAGCTCCTGACTGATCCGGGCAAAGAGCGCCCGGTCGATCGCGATTCCCGCCCACTCCATGTCCACCAGCACCTCGACCAGCGGCAGCTCGAGCCGATTGAGCAACGGCTCCAGTGCGTGGGCCTCGAGGGTGGGAGCGAACTGGTTCCGGAGCGCCAGTACGGTTGTGCTGTCCTGGCCGCAGTAGTCCGCCGCATCGCCCACCGGCACCTCGGCAAAGGGGATTTCCCGCTTGCCGCGACCCGCCAGGTCGGCATACTGCCGGAGCGACCGACCCAGGTGCTCGAGGCTCAGCGTGTCGAGCCCGTGGGAGCGGCGCCCCGGGTCGAGCACGAAGCTGGCGAGCATGGAATCGTAGGCAACTCCCGCCAGCTCGACGCCGGCCCCGCGCAGCACCTGCCAATCGTATTTGATGTTGTGTCCCGCTTTGGGGACCTTCGGATCGGACAGGAGCCGCGCCAGGGGCGCCGACGCCGGATCGGTGAGCGGTGGGAGGTTCCGCACCGGCGTCGGCGCCGCCAGCTCTCCGGCCGCCGGCCGGTGTCCGAAGGGGAAGTACCAGGCCTCGCGATCGCTGGCCGCCAAGGAGAGTCCGATCAGCTCCGCCCGATGCGGCTCGATGGAGCTGGCCTCGGTATCGAGCGCGATGATCGGCGCGCTCCGCAGGCGCTCAACGACGGCCGGGAGCTTGGCCGGATCGTCCACCACTTCGACGGAGATCGCGGTGACCGTCTCCGCTGACGCAGCCTCGGTGGACTCCGCGACCGGCTTGAGTTTGTCCACGAGGGAATAGAACTCGAGCTCGGGGAGGATCCTGGCCAGCGCCGCCTGGTCCGCCGGCCCCTCGACCAGTTGATGGAGATCCAGGGCGATAGGCACGTCCCGCCGGATGGTCACCAGCTGTCTCGACAGGCGAGCCTCCTCGGTGTGGGCCTGGAGCGCCTCGCGGGCGCGTTTCGCAGCGATCTGCTCCGGGTGCGCCAGCATCGCGTCGAGGCTGCCGAACTGGGCCAGCAGCTGAGCCGCGCCCTTCTCACCAATTCCCCTGACGCCCGGGACGTTGTCGGAGCTGTCCCCCACCAGACTGAGATAGTCCACCACCTGGGAGGGGGAGACGCCGAGCCGCTCGGCGGCGTTGGATTCATCGACCCACTGCTCGTCCACGCCGGCGGGCCCGCCCCGGCCGGGGTTGAGTAGCGCGACGCGGGGACCGATCAGCTGGTAGAAATCCTTGTCGCCAGAGACGATCACCACCTGCCACCCCTGCTCGACGCCGGCCCGTGCCAGCGTTCCGATCACGTCGTCCGCCTCGTAGCCGTCCACCGCCACCAGGGGAACCCGGAAGGCCGCCAGCAGCTGGGCCACCCGCTCGACCGAGCGATCGAAGTCGGCCTGCAGCTCGTCGTCGAGCTTCTGGCGGGTGGATTTGTACTCGGCGTACATACCGGTGCGGAACGAGTCTCCCGCGTCGTTGACCCAGGCCAGGTAATCGGGCCGGTATTTCTCGCGCAGCCGGAGCAGGAAGTTGACCACGCCCCAGGCAGCCGAGGTGTTTTCGCCCTTGGATGTGCGGAGTGGGCGCTGGATCAGCGCGAAGAAGGCCCGGTAGAGAAGGGCGTAGCCGTCGATCAGGAAGAACTGCGGGGGGTCGTGGTTGGGCATGGCGGTGCCCGCCGCACCATCAGTGCGATGGCTTGGCGGGCTTGGCCTTCAACTGCTTGAGCAACCGCTCGAACTCCCCCCGCGAGGTGGGCGTGAGCTCGTAACGGCCGATTCCGTTCCGGTCCTGGAAGAAGACCGTGAGTTTCCAGGCCAGGTAGGTCCACCGAACCACCCGGGTGTCGGATGCCGGTCCCTCGGTGACCTCATCGGGGTCGCCGAGTTTGATGTAGACCTCGCCCCGATCGGTCTGCCAGCCCGGAACCCCCTCGCCCTTGTAGCGCTGATCGGCGACGCTGAGCCGGGTGAAGTATTCGTCCAGCGCCTCGTTCTGGGGCGTGAGCGTGTCCGGGTCGGTGGCCTTCCAGAAATCGAGCCAGAGCCGGCGGCGCTGATCGGGCGTGGCGCGCCGCAGGGAATCGATGGTCGGCTTGTCGGCGAAGTAGCGCAGCAGGCTGACCAGCTGGTCCCAGTCGGTGACCACGAAGTGACGGGATACCGTGGCGAAGAGCGCGGTGGTGCGGCGCGCGGCGCCGGAGCCGATGCTGAACCGCAGCTCGCCCAGTGGAGCGCCGCTGGGGGCCAGCCGGAGCACCCGCCCCTCCACGTCACGCCCCCCCTGGAAGTGCAGGGAGTCGCTCAACATGACGCTGTCCTGAGAGTCCCGCAGGTCGAACGGGATCTTGCTGTCGGCCTCGAGGCCGTATCCCTCGACGTAGGCCAGCAACGTGTCGGCGCCGTGGGCGATCAGGCCCCGCGGATTGGCCACCATGGTGGGCGGGTCCTCGCGCCGGGTGCGGGTCTTCACCTCGTAGGCGAAGATCGGCGCCGAGGTGCTCCCGGGCGGGAAGGACGGGGCGGTGTAGTCTCCCGAGGTTTCGCTCTGGGTTCCGGCCTGCCGGTCCTGCACGATGACATCGATGTGATAGTCGCCGGGGAGGAGATAGAGAATCTGTTGAAAGAAAATGCTCTCCTCGTCGCGGCGGGCCTCGGTCCCCGTGTTGACGCGCACCGCCTCATCGCGATGGAACTCGACCGGTCCCGAGGGTCCGCCCGTGAGGGAGATCGTGACGCGATAATGCGCGACGAACCCCTGCAGGTCCTTGGTAAAGAGCAGGGCGCGATCCTCCATCGAGAGCGCGAACACGCCGATCACGGTATCGCCCGGCCCTCCCAGCCAGGAGAGCGCCGCCACGAAAGGAACCGGCGGCCCGGCCGCCAGTCGGCCGAGCTTGAGGTACATGGGGGTGACGTCGAACTGCTGGGTGAGCGGCTGTCCGCCGGTGGGCACGACCGGCATGGTGCCGCCGCCGCCTCCGCCGCAAGCGCCAGCTAGCAGCAGTCCGCCGCCCAGGGCAAGGCGGCGGAAAGAGGGAAGCCATGCTGTACGCAGGCGACCGCCAGTGGCGGTGGTCATGTCAAAGGTTACTCCGGCCCTTGGAGAGGCGTCAAGCGGAGCGTCTTGCTGGACCCCGTGGGACCGAGTAAGCTTGACCGCGCTCCATGACCACAGAAAATCTCGTCGGCCGTACCGTCGCTGGGTACCGGCTCCTCCAGCATGTCGGCGAAGGCGGCACCGCAACAGTCTACCGGGCAGAGCATCCCGAGCGCGGGGCCGCCGCGGTAAAGGTGTTGCGGGCCCGGCTCGCCAAGGATCCGGTCGCCGTGAAGCGCTTCCTGCGGGAGGCTGAGTTCGGCACGCGCGTCAATCACCCCAATATCGTTCGGACGTACGACTACGGAGAAACCGAGGGTCTCTACTACCTGGCGCTCGAATGGGTGGCGGGAGAGCCGCTCGAAAAGTTCGCCATTCGCTCGGGGCCGCTTGCCTCCCAGCTGGTCGCCACCATCGTCGAGCAGGTCGGCGCCGCTCTCGATTCGGTGCACGCACAGGGCATCATCCATCGCGACCTGAAGCCCGCCAACATCATGTATGACCCGGCCACCCAGGCTGCCAAGCTGCTGGACTTCGGCATCGCGCGGGACACCGATGTGCGTCCCGAAGAGCGGCTGACCCGTGCCGGCTTCTTCGTCGGCACGCTGCAGTACGTCGCCCCCGAAGCCCTGAGCGGCGAGCTGGTCGGGCAGTCCGCGGACGTCTACAGCCTGGCCACCATCTCGTATTACCTGCTGACTGGCGTGCTCCCCTATCCCGGCCGCACCCCCCGGGAGCTGTTCCAGCAGCTGCTGACCCAGGCGCCGACGCCACTCAACCAGGCGGTGAAGGGCCTCAAGTTCCCCCCGGCGCTCGAGGCGGCGGTCATGTCGGCGCTGGAGCGGGACCTCTCCAAGCGCTGTCCCTCCGTCGAGGAATACACCCGCCGCTTCTGCGAGGCGGCGCGGCAGGAGGGGGAGAAAAAGGGCGGCTTTCTCAGCAATCTCTTCCGGAAGTGACGAGCGAGGCCGATCGGATCGCACTCGAACGGCTCCTGATGGAGCGGTCCATCCGGCGTGGTGACTTCGTCCTGGCCTCCGGCGCCCGCAGCTCCTACTACATCGACGCACGCCTTACCACCATGTCGGCCGAAGGGTTGCACCTGATCGGCCGGCTGGGGCTCGCTGCTCTGCGCCAGGCGGGTTGGGAGGCGCGGGCGGTGGGCGGGCTCACCATGGGCGCCGATCCGGTCGCCTATGCCATCGCGGTGGCGAGCCTGTCGACGCCGCCGATCGTCCAGGCGTTCAGCGTCCGGAAGGAGGCCAAGACCCACGGCACCGGCCGCCGCATCGAAGGCAACTTCACGCCGGGCGATCCGGTGGTGGTGGTGGAGGATGTGCTGACCTCCGGTGGTTCCGCCCGCCAGGCGATCGACGCCATCCAGGCCGAGGGGGGTCGGGTGCTGGGGGTGCTCGTGGTCGTGGATCGGGAAGAAGGAGGCCGGGCGGTGCTGGAGCGCTTGGGGGTCCAGGTGGTCAGTCTGACCCGGGCCGGCGAGCTCTTGAAGTAATTGACGATTGGCGATTGACGATTGGCGATTGGTCGCCTGCATCAAGCGGCAATCGACACTCGGCAATCGACAATTTGATGGTCGCCCCGCACCGGCAACGTTTTCACTCGGACCAGTGTCCGCTGTTCCCAGTCCCCGAAGCAAGGGGGTGGAATTCGAGGAGAACGTCCCGATACGGGGCGACCATGAGGTCCAGAAAACGGCGCTGCGCCAGCGGAAACGGAAAGCGGCGCCGGAACTCGCCTGAAGTAATTCCCATCAATGTTCGCAGGTGCCGCCCGAAACTCTGGGGCGAGCTGAACTCGAGCCGGTAGGCCACGTCGGCCACCGAGAGCCCGGGCCGTTCGAAGAGCACCGCCGCGTGGAGCAGCCGGACCGCCGCGAGGTAGCTTTTGGGGGAAGGGAGACCGGCGCGTTGGAAACGGGACATCAGCGTGCTTGCGCGCACGTGCAGCCGGCACGCCAGCTGGCGCACCGTCACCGTCTCCGGCGCGAGCTGGATCACCACCTCGAAGAACAGCCGGGTGTCAGCGGGCGCGTCCCGGAGCGCGTCGAGCACCGGCGCCTTGATCCGGGCCGCCGCCTGGGTGGCCGGTTGGGAGACGAGTTGCCGGAGTCGCTGCCAGCCTTGCGGGGTGGTGACGTCCACCACTTCCCGCACTCCTGTGGCGCCGAGATGCAATAGCGCCTCGGAGGCTCCCGGCCCGTGCTGAGAAACCAGGGCGACCGTCGGGATCCCCGGGAAGTCACGGACCAGGTGACCCAGAGCATCGTGCTGCTCCGGCTCCCACTGGTGCACCGAGACCAGTACTGCGTCCACCGGCCGCTCCCGCACCACGCGAATGGCTTCCGCGATCGAGCTCCGGTGGACCACCGCGAACCACCCGCCCCCGGCCGCCTCGACCTTCGGGCGCTCTCCCGGAAGTACCACCGCCGCCACCGTCAGACTGGCTCCGTGCGCCTGGCCACCCATGGTCCATCTCTCTCAGGGACGGTCCCACACTGGGGCGACCCCCTCAAAGGGGGCTCAAGCCAGCGCCCGATTGATTCCACGCCGCCGGGTCCAAAGCAACCCTTGGCCTGGATCGGATGTCTACGGAGAAGTCCCCGCAGGCCGGACCCGAACCAGCCTTGGCATGAACGACGCCGGCTTTCTCCTCGACAGGGTGCAAACCGCGCTCGGTGCCCAATACCGCATCGAGCGCGAGCTCGGCCACGGGGGCATGGGGGTGGTCTACCTGGCGACCGATACCACGCTCCAGCGGCCGGTCGCGATCAAGGTCGCGCACCCCGACCTGGCGATTCACCCCACCGTCATCGAGCGGTTCCTGGCAGAAGCGAGAATGATCGCCGGGCTACGGCATCCCAACATCGTGACGGTCCACGTCGCCGGAGAGGTGGCCGGTCTCTTCTACTACGTGATGGCCTACGTCCCCGGTGAGAGCCTGCGGCAACGACTGCAACGCGAGCCTCGGCTGGAGCTGGCCACGGCGATGCGGATCGTGGCGGATCTGGCCGGCGCCCTGGAGGCCGCGGGACGGGCCGGCCTGGTTCACCGCGACGTGAAACCGGAGAACATCCTCCTGGACCACGGCACCGGTCGCGCGCTGCTGGCCGATTTCGGCATCGCGCGGTCCACGGTGGATGAGACCCTGGACCTGCCGACCGCGCGAGGGCTGGCCGTGGGCACCCCCATCTACATGAGCCCGGAGCAGGCAGCGGGGGAACCGGTGGACCGACGGAGCGATCTGTACAGCCTGGGCATCGTGGCCTACGAGATGTTGACCGGGCGGCCTCCCTCCCGGGGCTCCAATCTCGAGGGCCTTCCCCAGGACCACTTCTGCAAGCCGCTTCCACCCCTGCATCATCAGCGACCGGAGTTGCCGCAGGACCTCAATGCGCTGATTCAACGCGCCCTGGAGAAGCGGCCGGGGCGTCGCTGGCAGAGCGGCGCGGAGCTTCGGCAGGCCGTGCTGCAGACCATGGCGGGGGGTAGCCGCCCAGCGCGCTCCGGATCCCGGTTACGAGGCTGGGTGGTGGCGGCGGTCGCTGCCCTGGCGCTGATGTGGGCCTCGCTCGGCCTCGGCTAGGGCCCCAGCCGATCCCTTCTTCCGCCCGTGACCCTGCGCCCTTCGGGCGCTATATTTTTTACGCTGACCGGCGACAGTCGGGCAGGGTGCGATGGTCGCGGCGCCACCTTCGGGTCGGCGTCGAGGAAAGTCCGAGCTCCAAAGGGTAGGCTGCCAGGTAACGCCTGGGCGCCGTGAGGCGACGGTAGGGCCACAGAGAACAGACCGCCCACCGCAAGGTGGGTAAGGGTGAAACGGTGGGGTAAGAGCCCACCGCGTCGCTGGCAACAGCGGCGGCACGGCAACCCCCAGCCGGAGCAAGGCCAAATAGGCGGCGAGGTGTGACCCACACCGACCACACCGGAAACGGTGAGCCGCGGGTAGGCCGCTCGAGACGGCCGGCGACGGCCGTCCTAGACAGATGACCATCCGCCCTTACGGGCGAACAGGACTCGGCTTACGACCCTGCCCGGCGCCGTCCGGTCTCTCCAACCTCACTCCATGGGGTCGGCCCGCAGAGGAGACTCGTGACTCATGGCCAGTACTCCGTTCGGTCCTGCCAAGCCGTATCCCGACGAGTGGGAGAACGTCGCGGACCTCCGTGTCTTGCGCACGGTCGCAGGCGACTGGGACAAGTTGATCGGCTGGCGGAACGACATGACCAAACGAGGCTGGCGGTTGCTCAAGGTTACCAGCGACGACAAGGAAATCGTTGCCGTGTTCGGGAAGACGAAGGGAACCCTGCATTCCACGCACCCCTGAGTCCCAGCCTTTCTCTTATTCTCTGATGCGACTTCCCGCCTTCGAGCTGGCGGTCACCCTGTTCGGCCTGGCTTGCGCCTCCGGCTCGACCGGCCGGAGCACCGGACCGTCCACGGCGCCCTCACCTTCACCACCCCCATCGCCTGCCGGCGCCGCGCCGGCTCCCGCCAGCCCGGCGACACACCCCGCCACTCGGGTACCAAGCACGAGTTACTACGCCTACTACCGGCGGGATAGCCTGGTCGTCGAGATGCCGGGCGGTGAAGGTCAAACACAGACAGTCGGGCGTACCACTTTCCTCAAGGTGACCGTCACTCCCGGTGACACCGGATCGAGCGTCGAGGTCGCGGTGGATTCGATTCGCCCCGACGACGATGCGGTCATCCCTGGCGCGCTGCTCGACAGCACCGTCGGAGCGAAGTGGACCGGCCGACTGGGGCCCAACGGCCGACTGACCGACGTCGAGGGTACCGCCTCCTCGCTCTTCGCGGACCAGTTGCGAGGACAACTGCCGCTGCTGTTTCCGATGGTGCCCGATGGCGGCCCCAAGCCGGGGTCGAGCTGGAGTGACTCGATCACCGGGCCCATCCGGACCACCAGCGCGGTCTCCGCCACCGAACACGCGGCGCTGAGCTGCAAGGCCGCCAAATACGAGGCCTTCCGCTCCGCGCAGGCGCTGCGAGTGGATTGTTCTCGCCAATCCTCCTTCTCCGGACAGGGACAGCAGTTCGGCCAGGACATGACCCTGAGCGGGACCGGCCGGGCTTCGCTGCTCTATCACCTGAATAACGGCGGACAGATCGTCGGCCTCGAAGGCCAGGAGACCAATGACCTGACCATCACTGTGCTGACCGTGGGCCAGGCAGTGCCGGCGCGCCAGGAGGCGCGCTTCACGCTTACTCCTCTCAACTAGCCTATCCCCTCAGGCGACCAGCACCCCGAACGCTCCGGCCCGACGCGGTGGAAACGGATTGCCGCGCTGGCGGGAGGTCTCTTCGCCCTGTGGCTGGTCGCGGTCTGGCCTCCACCGTCCTGGTATCGGTCCCACTGGCCGGCCGAGACCGCGTTCATGCGGATGCGGGGCGGCCACCGTCTCTACCGACCCGTTCCCCTTGATTCGATTGCCCCCGCGGCGGCGCAGGCAGCGATGGTCGGGGAAGATCAGAACTTCAAAGACCACGGCGGGATCGACTACCATGCGCTGCTTCAGGCACTGGGCTACAGTCGCAACGACTTCAGCTGGACCTCGGCCCGCGACGTGGGCGAGCTGCTCCGCGTGCTGCCGCATGTCTGGACCCGGCGCGCCGCCATTCGAGGGGCCAGCACCATCACGCAGCAGCTGGCCAAGAATCTCTACCTTTCCCCCTCGCGCAACCCGCTACGGAAGGTGAAGGAAGCCGTCACCGCCTACCGACTGGAAGCCGCCCTCGGCAAGCAGCGAATTCTCGAGCTCTACCTCAACGTGGTGGAAATGGGAGACGGGGTCTGGGGGGTGGAGGCGGCGAGCCGAAAGTACTTCGGCCATTCGGCTCTGGATCTCTCCCGGGAACAGGCTGCGGCGCTCAGCGGCTCGCTGCCGTTTCCGCTGCGGTCGAATCCCGGCTACCGGCCCGCGCGCATGCGATGGCGACAGGAGCTGATCCTGCGGCGAATGCAGGGTGAGCAGATCGAAGTCCCGCAGGAAATCGACGAAACGGCCGATTCGGCGACGCAGACGCCGGTACCCACGGTCGATTCATCTCCACCCGCGGCCGCGAGCGAGCAAGAACCCGCTCCCTCCCCACCGGCCGACTCCACGCCCCCGAGCGACTCAGCCGAGCGGTAGGTCGAAGCTTTCCCCCTGGCGGGGAATGATGGCCTGTCGCACCCCCTCCTGGCGGAGCAGTGAAGCCATCGCCTCGGCGGCCGGCGGCTCGCCGTGCACCACGAACGCGCGCTTCACGGGGCCGCCCAGGCGGCGTACCCAGGCTCGAAGTTCGTCCTTGTCGGCGTGGGCTGAGTAGCCCCCGATGGTCTCGACCTCGGCGCGTCGGGTGAACTCCTGGCCGAAGATCTTGACCGTGGTCGCCCCCTCCTGAATGCGCCGCCCCAGCGTGTGTTCGGCCTGGAACCCGACGAAGAGCACCAAGTTGCGATGATCTCCGATGTCCTGGGTCAGATGGTGCAGGATCCGCCCCGACTCGACCATGCCGGACGCGGCGATCACGATCGCGGGCCCGGGAGACCGGGTCACGGCCTTCGAATCGTCCACCTCCCGGACGTAGGTCAACAGCGGGAAGTCGAACAGGGTGCTTCCCTCCGAGACCAGTCGCTCGCGCTGATCGAAGACCTCGGGATGAAGCCGGAAAACCTGGGTGGCGTCCACGGCCAGCGGGCTGTCCACGTAGATCGGGATCCCGGGAATCTTGCCCTCTCGATGAAGCCGGTGGAGGGTGTAGACCAGCTCCTGGGTCCGGCCTACCGCGAAAGCCGGGACCAGGACCTTGCCACCTCGGCCCGCCACCCGGCGGACGATCTCGGCCAGCCGGTCGTCGGCGTCGGCCACCGACTCGTGAGAGCGATCCGCGTAGGTAGACTCGACGATCAGGGTATCGATCGGCCCGGCGGGCGGATCGGGATCCCGGACGATGGCGAGCCCGGAGCGTCCGATGTCCCCGGAGAACACCAGCCGATGTCCACCCCCCTCGGTGAGCCGCAAATCCACGCTGGCGGAACCCAGGATGTGTCCGGCGTCGGTGAACTCGAAGGCGAGGTGCTTGCGGATGTGGTGCGGCCGGCGATACGGGAGTCCGACCAACAGGTCCTGGACTGCGACCGCGTCGGCGAGCGAGTAGAGCGGCTCACTCTCCGGGCCGGCCTTGCCGTGCCGGCGGAGATGCTCGACATCACGCTGCTGAATATTCGCGGAGTCGGCCAGCATGGGAGCGCAGAGGTCACGAGTAGCCGGAGTCGCGTAGATCGGGCCGTGGAACCCCCGGCTTACCAGCAGGGGGAGGCGGCCTGAGTGGTCAATATGCGCGTGGCTCAGGATGATCGCGTCCAGCCGCCGCGGGTCGATTGGCAGATTGGCGTTGAGCGTGTGGGCCGGAGCCCGGCGGCCCTGGAAGAGCCCTGCGTCAAGCAGGATCTGGGCACCGGCCGCCTCCAGGAGGTGCATGGAGCCCGTGACTTGCCCCGCCGCGCCGTGGAAGGTGAGGCGGGCGAGTGGCATGGTC
>DATIWD010000035.1:0-2840 GCA_035519565.1 Gemmatimonadales bacterium
CTCAGTCCTCATCCCTCAGTCCTGTCCCTCACGGAGTGGGAGGGATTCGAACCCTCGATAGGGCTTTTCAACCCTATAACGGTTTAGCAAACCGCCGCCTTCAGCCACTCGGCCACCACTCCAGCGAGGCTGGAAGTTCGCGAGGTGGTTGAAGATACGCAAGCGGCGGGCGACGTCCGTGGAGCCCCGTGCATCCAATCAAGGGCTAGAACTCGGGGCTGAAGAGGTGGGACCGGGGACCGGGGCATTAGGCACTCGGCACTCGGCGTTCGCAATCGGCAATCATCAATCGGCACTCGGCACTGCGGACTCGGCATCGGGCATCGGGTAAGAACAGCTCAGAACCCAGAACTCAGAACCCAGAACCAGTTCTCGGCACTCGGCAATCGTCAATCGGCAATTGTGCATTGATGCCCAACTGGAGACGTCATCTTCAACGACCCACTGATCCTGCGAGACACGATGTCCAAGTTGCACTTCATCACGACTACAGCCCTCCTCCTCGGCTCCCTCTCCGCCTGCGCCATGGGCATTGGTGGTGGCGGGGGTGGTGGTGAAGCCGATCCTCGACACGGGCCACCCAACGGCGAACGTGGAGTGCCCGCGACCGTCGCCGTGAATCCCGACGGCGTCACCACGCCGACCGGGGCGCCGGCCGGGGTCAAGATCGGGCTCGCCCTGTGGGTCTCGGGACAGGTGGCCTTCGATTCCACCGGCACCCTGATCGGCCCCGGCGATCTGCGTTTGCAGACCGACCAGGCGCTCGAGAACCTGATCCAGGTGGTCCACGCCGCGCACGGGGTTCCCGCCGACGTGGTGAAGTTGACCGTCTACGTGGTGGCCGATTCGGCGGACACCGACCAGTTCCGCACGGTCCAGAGCGCCATCTCCGCCCGCTTCAAGAAGGAGACTCCCCCCGCCGTCACCGTGGTGACGGTCGCGGGCCTGGCGCCCCCCGGCGCGCTTGTTGCGATAGATGGCATCGCGATGCTGCGCGGCGAGCTCCCCGACCGGTGGCGGGACAGCCCCTGAGTCCCTAACGGCGAGACCTCGCTCGCGTCTGTCTCGACAATCCCAGAAGGAGTTACGGATGTCGTGGCGCGCGGTGCTGGTCCCGGTCCTGTTCCTACTGCTTCCCTTCGGTCCGCTGGCAGCCCAGGACGATATGGGCGGAATGCCAATGGGCGACCAGGGGAATCATGGCGCTTCCACTGGCGTGGCGGACGCGGCCATGATGGGCCACCCGATGGAGGGGGCTCACATTCGGCTGACGCCGGCCTGGCCCAAGTCGGCCGACGATCAGGCCCGGGCGGCTGGCGTGGTCGAAATCGCGCGCAAGGCGCTGGCGCGCTACCAGGACCCCAAGGCCGCGGAAGCCGATGGCTACCGCCGCTTCGCGCCGGGGATCAAGAACCAGCCGGTCTATCACTACACCAACTACCGGAACGCCTTTCTCGCCCGGTCCCGCTTCAATCCGGCTCGGCCTACCTCGCTGCTCTATAGCCAGAGTCCTGACGGGTCGCTCAAGCTGATCGGGGCCATGTACACCATGCCGGCCAAAGCGACTCCCGAGGAGCTGGACGAGCGGATTCCGCTGAGCGTCGCGCACTGGCACCTGCACACCAACGTCTGTCTCCCGCCCCGGGACCAGATGGCGCCGGCCTCCTTCCAGGGACCCGATGCCCGCTTCGGTCCCAAGGGCTCGATTGTGACGGCCGACGAGTGCAAGGCGGCCAACGGGCGCTTCTTCCCGGTGCTGTTCGGCTGGATGGTGCACGTGAACATGTTCGCCGGGGACGATCCGGCCAAGATCTGGGGAGACTCGCATCATCACTGAGCGGCGGAGTCGCCTCCCGGCGTCCCTGACGCTCCTGGTCGCTTTCGCCCTTGGCTGCGGTGGGAGCGGCGACGTCACCAATAACAACAACAACAACACGACCGATCCCGGCCTGGGCCTCAACGCCAGCCTGGGCGGCCGTCAGCTCTTTCCCAGCGACAACCCCTGGAACACTCCGGTGGATCAGGCGCCCCTGGACCCCAACTCCGATGCCCTGATCGCGCAGATCGGCGCCAACACCAGTCTCCACCCCGATTTCGGCGCCAACTACAACGGGGGGCCCTTCGGGATTCCCTACATCGTGGTGTCGGGGACCCAGGCCAGGGTACCGGTCAGCTTTCAGTATTCGGGCGAGAGCGATCCCGGCCCCTATCCGGTTCCGCGCAACGCCCCGATCGAAGGCGGCGCGTCCTCGAGCGGCGATCGTCACGTCCTGGTGGTCGACAAGGACAACTGGATCCTCTATGAGCTGTTCGCCGCCTATCCAGTGGGCGGCGGCAGCAGTTGGACCGCTGGGTCAGGAGCGGTGTTCGATCTCTCCTCCGATGCGCTCCGTCCCGCCGGATGGACTTCGGCCGATGCCGCCGGACTCCCGATTCTTCCCGGCCTGGTGCGCTATGACGAGGCGGTAGAGCAGGGGAGCATCAGCCATGCCCTTCGCTTCACCGTGCACAGCACCCGCAAGGGTTACGTCTCTCCCGCCCGGCACTACGCCAGCAGCGACACCAGCTCGAGCCTCCCGCCCATGGGGATGCGGGTGCGGCTCAAGGCCGGCTTCGACATCACGCCCTATCCCCCCAGCGCCCGGGTGATTCTCCACGCGCTCCAGGTCTACGGGATGATGGTCGCCGACAACGGCAGCAACTGGTACCTGTCGGGTGTGGCGGACGCCCGCTGGGACGACAACGAGATCAATACCCTGAAGCAGGTCAAGGGGAGCGACTTCGAGGTGGTGCAGATGGGGACGGTGGTGACACAGTAGAGGGGAACGGGGAACAGGGAA
>DATIWD010000036.1:0-40234 GCA_035519565.1 Gemmatimonadales bacterium
CCGTGGCACTTCTTGTACTTCTTCCCCGAGCCGCAGGGACAGGGCTCGTTGCGCCCCACTTCGGGTACCGACGACATGCCACGATTCGGCGCGCCCAGGTTGCTGCGCAACCCGGGAGGCGGTGGAGGAGCCGGCGGCCCATTCCGGGTGGCGGGCATTGCCCCTGAAATCAGATCGTCGGTCCCGGATGGGGCCGGCGCCGGCGGTGGACGGCGCGGGGGAGCCGGACGGGGCGCAGGCTCGGCGGTCACCTGGATCTTGAGGAATCGCTCGGTGAAGGTGAGCTGGACGTCCCGCATCAGGTCCTCGAACATCTCGAACGCCTCCCGCTTGTACTCGACCAGCGGATCCCGCTGACCGTAGGCGCGGTACTGGATCGCGTGGCGGAGCTGATCGAGGTCGTAGAGATGGTCCTTCCACTTCTCGTCGAGGACCCCGAGCATCACCTGGGAAAGCAGCTGGGAGTCGACGTCGGGGATGTTGATCGATCGACCGAACTCGCTCAAGTAGGCGATCTTCCGATCGAAGGCTTTCTGACCCTCGACATCGACGGCGTCCACGATCCGCTCCAGATCCGGCGTCCGGGATGGGTCGGTGATTTCGTCCGCCGTCAGGAGATACTGAAGCATGAGCGCCGAGTGGAGCCCCGGGCGATCGAACTCCTCGGGTGTTGAGGCTGCCGCCAGGGTCTGACGCACAGTCCGTTCGAGGGCCCCGGCGATCATCCGCCGAGCCTCGGCCTTGAGCTCTTCGCCCCGCTCCAGCGCGAAGCGCCGCAGCGAATAGACCACTTCCCGCTGCTGGTTCATCACGTCGTCGTACTCGAGCAACCGCTTCCGGGCCTGGAAGTTCTGGAGCTCGACCCGCTTCTGCGCCTGGCCGATGGCCCGGGTCACCAGCGGATGGGAGATCACCTCTCCCTCCTCGGCACCACCCTTCTCCATCCAGCGGGCGATCCGGTCGGAGCCGAACAGGCGCATCAAGTCGTCTTCCAGCGAGAGGAAGAAGACCGAGGCGCCGGGGTCCCCCTGGCGTCCGGAGCGGCCCCGCAGCTGCCGGTCGATCCGGCGCGACTCGTGGCGCTCGGTGCCGATGATCTGGAGGCCTGCTTCCGCGGTGGTGAGGTCGAGGTCCTTGCCGAGCTTAATGTCGGTCCCGCGGCCGGCCATGTTGGTCGCGATGGTGATCGCCCCCTTCTGCCCCGCTCCGGCGACGATCTCGGCCTCGCGCTGGTGGTACTTGGCGTTCAGCACCTCGTGCTTGAGCCCCCGTCGCTTGAGCTGCCGGCTCAGGGTTTCGGAGACTTCCACGTTGACGGTACCGATCAAGGCCGGTAGTCCCAGCTCGTGGATCCGCTCCACCTCGTCCACGATCGCGTTGTACTTCTCCCGTCGCGTCCGATAGATGCGGTCGTGGTTATCGGCCCGGACCATGGGACGGTGGGTCGGGATCACCGCGACTTCGAGCCCGTAGATGTCGTAGAACTCCGACTCCTCGGTCTCCGCGGTACCGGTCATCCCGGCCAGCTTGTCGTACATCCGGAAGTAGTTCTGGATGGTGATGGTCGCGAGGGTCTGGGATTCGGCCTTGACCTGCACCCGCTCCTTGGCCTCCACCGCCTGATGCAGTCCGTCGGACCAGCGGCGACCCGGGAGCACCCGTCCAGTGAACTCATCGACGATGAGGACCTGGCCCTCCTGCACCAGGTAGTCGACCTCCTTCTCGTAGAGCGCGTGGGCCTGGAGCAGCTTGTGGATGATATGGAGCTTCTCGCTCTTGACCGCGTAGTCCGCTTCCAGCTCCCGTCGAGCCGCCAGCTTCGCGGCTGGATCCAGCGCCGGGTCGCGCTCGATGGCGTGAAAGGCCTCGGAGAGATCGGGCACGATGAAGAGCCCGGGCTCGTTGGGTGAGAGGGCGGTGGCACCGCGATCGGTGAGGTGGACCGCGTGGCCCTTCTCGTCCAGGACGAAGAAGAGCTCGTCCTCGAGGCTCCGCATGGTCTGCTGCTTGGTGGGCAGCTTCCGATCGGCAATCGCGTCCAGCTCGCTGCGTTGGACCTGCTGCTTGAGGGCGGGGTCCTGCAGCAGCTTGAGGAGCTTCTTGTTCTTGGGCATCCCCAGCTGGGCCAGATAGAGCTTGAGGGCCGCCTCGCTTTGCGACTTGGGATCCTCCAGCAGCCGCTCGGCCTCGGCCAACAAGGTGCTCACCACCGCGTTCTGCTTGCGGACCAGCTCTTCCACCTGGCGGTTGAACTGAGCGTACTTGTCGTCGCCTTCGTTCCCGACCGGCCCCGAGATGATCAGCGGCGTCCGGGCCTCGTCGATCAGGATCGAATCGACTTCGTCGATGATGGCGTAGTAATGCTCCCGCTGGACCCGATGCTCCAGCGAGAACACCATGTTGTCGCGCAGATAATCGAAGCCGAACTCGTTATTGGTCCCGTAGGTGATGTCGGCCTGGTAGGCGGCGTGCCGCTCCGGCGAGGAGGGCTCGGTGTCATCCAGACACCCCACCGTGAGCCCGAGATACTTGTACACGTGCCCCATCCACTGGGAGTCACGCCGGGCCAGGTAGTTGTTGACGGTCACCAGGTGCGCCCCGCGACCGGCCAGCGCGTTGAGGTAGAGCGGGAGGGTGGCGACCAGGGTCTTCCCTTCACCGGTCGCCATTTCGGCGATCTTGCCCTGGTGCAGGACGATGCCCCCGATCAGCTGGACATCGTAGGGCACCATGTCCCAGGTCAACTCGTGACCGGTGACCGTGACCGTGGTGCCCAGCAGGCGGCGGCAGGCCTCGCGCACCACCGCAAAGGCCTCCGGCAGCAGCTCGTTGAGGCCGGCGGCCAGTTCCTTCTTATAACTGACTTCGAGCTCGTGGTACCGCTCTTCCAGGCGGTCACGCTCCACCGGATCGGCGCACGAGTGCTTGGCCGCGCCGACTTCCTCCAGCTCCCGAGCCAGCGCCCCGGTCCGCTCCTTGAGCCGGGTCCGGAACAACTCGGTCTGGCCCTTGAGCTCGGCTTCGCTCAGGGCCTTGAGCCGCTCCTCGTGCTGGTGGATCTGTCCCACCAGCGGGCGGACCCGCTTGATGTCTCGTTCCTGCCGCGATCCGAAGACCGCGGCCATCATCTTACCGATCATCCCTCACCATCACGATAAAGGCCGTGGGCCGAGATGTAGTCGGCCACGGCGTCGGGAACCCAGTAACGAATGGAGAGCCCGCGAGAAACCCGGCGGCGAATGTCGGTCGCCGAGATATCCAATCCCGGGACCTCCAACGTTCGCGCGACCAACGGACTCCGGGGCGCCGCCGCCCCGGGGCGCCCGAAGGCCACGACCTCCGCCAGGGTCGGGATGACCCCTGCTTCTCGCCATCCGTCCAGCTCCGCCGCGGCGTCCGCGCCTACTAGGAGAATAAATCGGTGGGCCGGTTCGCGCTCGCGGAGGATCCGGAGGGTGTGCACGGTATACGAGGGCCCCGGCCGGTCCAGCTCCACCCGCTCCAGCACGAATCCCGGCTGCCCGGCGATGGCCCGGGCGACCATGGCGCCTCGATGTTCGGCGGTAGCGCCGTGGCGTCCGACTTTGAAGGGCTGCTCGTTGGTCGGAACGAAGCGGATCTCGGTGAGGCCCAGCCGCTCCCGAATCTCCTGGGCCGTGATCAGGTGCCCGTGGTGGATGGGATCGAAGGACCCGCCGAAGAGCCCGATCATGGCGCTAGGAGGAGCCGGGACTCGGGCGCGGGCAGACGTCGTCGGCGCCGTGTTGCTCCGGATGGTACTGGTGCAGGTAGTCGCAGGTGTCCTTGAGGTCTTCCAGGTAGCCGATCTTGTGATAGGACTGCACCAGCTTGACTAGCGCGTCGCCGGCGATGTTGCTCTTGGGGTAGTTCGAGAGCAGGTCCTTGAGATAGAGGATCGCCGAATCGTAGGCCTTGAGCCGGTAGTAGTAGAGCGCGGACTTGTACGACTTGTAGGCGAACATGTCGTTGAGCTCATCCACCCGCTTCTCCGCGCGCCCCGCCGCGGAGGTCCCCGGGAACCGCGTAATCACCTCCTGGTAGGTGGCGAGCGCGTTCTGGCCGTAAGTCGGATCCAGCTCGGGCCGGTGCCAGAGCTCGACATAGGCGTCCCCCGTTCGCAGCAGCGCCTCCGGCGCGAGCGAATCGGTGGCGTAGTCGTCCGCGACTTTGCGGAACTCCCGCGTGGCCTGGAGGTTCTCGCCCTGGGCCAGCATGCACTCGGCGAGGAAGAAGTGCGACTGGGGCGCCCTCGGGTCACCCGGCTGGAACGAGAGATTCAGGCGCTCGAAGTTCTTCCGGGCGTGCTTCCAGTCGCCCTCACGGAAGTCGGACACCGCCTTGCGCCAGATAGAATCCACCGCCGCCGGGGCCACCGACAGCGCCACGAAGTTGGGGTGGCTCGGTTCGACTTCGGTTGCCTTGTTTCGATGGCAGCCCGCCGCCAGGAAGACCAGCAGGCTACAAAGACCCAGCTTTCTCATGGCTCCTTGTCGGCCGGCGGACCGACCGGGGCCTGGGCGCTCCCCATGGCGTTCAGGCGCTGCACCGCCAGGTGACTGATGGAATCGGTGGAGTCGCGTGAAATGGCGCCCTGGTACGCGATGGCCGCCGCGACGAAGTCGCCCTGCTCTATCTGCGCGTCGCCCAGCCCGATCCGGGAGCGCCGCGCCGCGATCGACGTCGAGTCGGCGCTGGTGGCCTCCCGGAACCAGGTGATGGCGACATCGGCCTTATTGAGTGAAAGCGCCTCCAGGCCGAGCTGGAGACCGCAGTCGGCCAGGCCCGCCCCGGCACTGGAGCGCACCTTGGCGTCGTGGCTGCGTCGCCGGGCCGCGCGATAGCTCCGCACGGCTTCCTCACAGTCCGTCGTGGCCTTCAGCGCGGTGCCGTAGTCGGAGAGGAGCCCGTCCACCGTGCCGGCGTCGGGCGCGGCGGCCAGCGCCGAGGGATACATCTGGATCGCCTCGGCGGGAGAGAGCTTGCCTCCTCGCACCAGACCCAGCGCCTCCCGCGGGGACACGTGATCGGGGGCCAGGGCCCGCAGGGACACCATGGCCTCCCGCAGCGCGGCGGCATCATTCACCCGCTCGGCCCCACGAGCGGTGAGGCCGAGACCGATCACGGCCTCGAAGACGCGAGAGGGATCTTCCTTGGCGAGTCGGTGGTAGGCTTCGGCGGCTTCGCGGTAGCTCTGGGTGTGCAGTGCGGTCAGGCCGACCTTGGCCCAGACGCGGGCGCTCGGGTTGCTCAGTGCGTCGGCGCGAAATTCGGAGAGCGCGTCGGGGTAGACGCCCTTGGCGTACGCCGCGTCACCGAGCCGTTCGTGATCCGCACCGCCGGCGCAGGCGGTGAGCCCGAGGAGCCACAGAACCCTCAGCTTCACGGGGTGGCACGTTCCAGCATGGCGAGATACGCCTCCACGCGAGCATTCTTGGGTCGCTCGGCGAGACACTCCCGCCAGACCTTCTGGGCCCCGGCCGCGTCCCCGGAGAGGTACCGGGCCAGACCCAGCGAGGCGAGGGCGTCCACGAAGTTGGGGCGTTCTGCCACCACCCGCTCCAGCTCGTCCCGGGCTTCCAGGGTCTGACCCGCCTCGAGCAGCAGCCGGGCCAGCCGATACCTGAGATCGGCGTAGCCGGGTCCCAGCGCCGTCGCCCGGCGGTACTGATCGATCGCGTCCGTCAAGGCGCCGACCTCGGCGTAGGCTTCGGCCAGCAGCGCATGATGGTTGGCAAGGTTGGCGGCGATATGAGTGGGGAACCCGGACGACGAGGGCAGATTGTGGGAGGCCGCGCGCCGGAAGGCCTCTTCGGCCTCGTCGGAGCGTCCCAGCTCGCTCAGGATGATGCCGCGGTGGATGTGGGCCTCGATGTAGCGCGGGTTGCGCTCGAGCGCCATCTCGAAATGGTGCAGCGCCCGCTCGGGCTGTCCCAGCAGGGCGTAGCAGAGGCCCAGGAGGTGATGGGCATCGGCAAAGGCGCCCCGGGTCTCGATTACCTCTTCGAGCAGGTGGACGGCGCTGTAATAGTCCTGGAGCGCAAAGCGCTCGCGCGCCTGATTGATGAGGTGCTCGCCGCTTACCCTCATGCCGTTCATAGTCCCTCGCGTCCGCGTCCCGTCATCCTACACCCGTGACCGGAAATAGTCGATTGTCTGGCGCAGACCGTCCTCCAGGGAGACCCTGGGCTCCCACTGCAGCAGGGCCCGGGCCCGCGTGATATCGGGTTGGCGGACGCGGGGGTCATCCACCGGGAGCGGGTGTCGCTCGATCCTGGACGACGATCCGGTGAGTCGCAGCACCAGCTCGGCCAGCTGGAGCACGGTGAACTCGCGCGGGTTCCCCACGTTGGTCGGCTCGACCAGGTCGCTGTGGAACAGCCGGGTGATCCCTTCCACCAGGTCGGACACATAGCAGAACGAGCGGGTCTGGTTCCCATCTCCGTAAATCGTGAGCGGCTCTCCTCTGAGCGCCTGCACCACGAAGTTGGAGACCACCCGCCCGTCCCGGGCCCGCATCCGGGGCCCATACGTATTGAAGATCCGCACGATCCGGGTGTCCATCTTGTGGTACCGGTGGTAGGCCATGGTCATGGCCTCCGCGAACCGCTTGGCCTCATCGTAGACGCCGCGCGGCCCGATCGGATTCACGTGCCCCCAGTAGCTCTCGGGCTGGGGGTGGACCTGTGGATCGCCGTAGACCTCCGAGGTGGACGCTAAAAAAAAGCGCGCTCCCTTGGCCTTGGCCAGTCCCAGGGCTTTGTGGGTCCCCAGAGACCCGACCTTGAGCGTCTGGATGGGCAGCTCCAGATAGTCCACCGGGCTGGCCGGGGAGGCGAAGTGCAGGACCCCGTCCAGGGGGCCCTCGACATCGATGTAGTTGGTGACGTCCTGGTGCACCAGCTGGAACCGCGGGTTTCCGGCGAGGTGGGCGAGGTTCTCTCCGGCGCCGGTGCTCAGGTTGTCCATGCCCACCACGGAATGTCCATCGGCGAGGAAGCGGTCGGTCAGGTGCGACCCGAGAAATCCCGCCGCACCCGTGATCAGCACCCTCACGATACTCGCCTCCCGATGCCGTGGTACTCGAACCCGAGGCTCTTGAGGCGCTGCGGGTCGTAGAGGTTCCGCCCGTCGACGATGAGCGGGCGAACCAGCCCGGACCTGAGACGTTCGAAATCGGGGTTCCGGTAGACCAGCCACTCGGTCACGATCGCCAACGCGTCGGCGCCCTGGGCCGCGGCATAGGGATCGGGCGCGTAGAAGACGCGATCACCGAAGAAGGTTTGTGCCGTCTCTGCGGCCTTGGGATCGTGGACCCGGACCCTGGCGCCCCGAGACAGCAGGCCCTCCACCAGTGGAATGGACGGGCTTTCCCGCATGTCGTCGGTCTCGGCCTTGAAGGCGAGCCCCCACACCGCCACCGTCCGCCCCGTCATCTTGTCGTCAAAGGCCCGGCAGACCTTCCTGAGCAGCAGCTGTTTCTGCCGCTCGTTCACCATCTCGACCGCTTCCAGCATCTCGAACGGGGCCCCCAGCTCCTGGCCCGAGCGAATCAGGGCCTTCACGTCCTTGGGGAAGCAGCTCCCGCCGTACCCGGGACCGGGGAAGAGAAAGGCGGGCCCGATTCTGCGGTCGCTGCCGATCCCCTGCCTCACGTCCCGCACGTCCGCCCCGACCCGCTCGCAGAATTCGGCGATCTGGTTCATGAACGAGATCCGGGTCGCCAGCATGGCGTTGGCGGCGTACTTGGTGACTTCGGCCGAGGCGAGGTCCATGAAGAGGATCGGATTGCCAGTCCGGACGAACGGCGCGAAGAGCTCGCCGAGCACCTCCCGCGACTCCTCGCTGTCGACCCCGACCACCACCCGATCGGGTTTCATGAAATCCTCGATCGCGGCGCCTTCCTTGAGGAACTCCGGATTGGAGCAGACCGAGACCGGGACCGAGGTCTCCGCTTCGATGGCGGCGCGGACCCTGGCGGCGGTGCCGACCGGGACCGTGGACTTGGTGATGACGATCTTGGGAGAGGTGGTGTGCTTGCCAATGGTGCGGGCGGCCGCCAGCACGTGCTTGAGATCGGCCGAGCCGTCTTCATCGGGGGGAGTCCCGACCGCGATGAAGATCACCCGTGCGGAGGCAACGGCGCCGCCCACGTCGGTAGTGAACTGGAGTCGGCCCTCGCTCTGGTTCCGCCGGATCAGCGGCTCCAGCCCCGGTTCGTAGATCGGGACGTCGTTGTGCTTCAGCCGCTCGATCTTCTTCGCGTCGACGTCGGCACAGGTCACATCGTTGCCGGTCTCCGCCAGGCAGGCGCCGGCCACCAGCCCCACGTACCCGCTGCCGATGACCGCGATCCGCATCGTTCAGTTGCGCGGCAGCGCGTTCCGCGTGTCCACCACCAGCTGGGCCTGCTGCTTGATCAACCGATAGTCCATCGACTTGTGGTCGGTGACGATCATGACACAGTCGGCCGCCTTGAGCGTCTGGGCGCTGAGCGGCACCGAATGCATCTCGTGGCCGTCTTCCTTGAGGTGCGGGACGTGGGGATCGTGATAGGTCACCTTCACCCCCTGCTGCTCCAGGAGCCGGATAATGTCCAGCGCCGGGCTCTCCCGGATGTCGTCGATGTCCCGTTTGTACGCAACGCCCAGGACCAGCACGCTGGCGCCCCGGGCCGCCTTGCCCTGGCTGTTGAGCGCCTCCACCACCTTGCGCACCCAGAAGACCGGCATCTCGGTGTTGAGCTCACCGGCCAGGTCGATGAACCGGGTCTTGTAGTTCAAGCCGCGCATCTTCCAGGCGAGATAGTGCGGATCGATCGGGATGCAGTGGCCGCCCAACCCGGGGCCGGGGAGGAATTTCATGAAGCCGAACGGCTTGGTGGCCGCGGCCTCGATGACTTCCCAGACGTCCACGCCCAGCTTGTCGCAGACGATGGCCATTTCGTTGACCAGACCGATGTTCACCGAGCGGAAGGTGTTCTCCAGCAGCTTGACCAGCTCGGCCGCCTCGGTGGTGGTCACCGGCACCAGCGTCTCGATGGCGGGCTGATAGAGCGCGCAGGCCACCCGGCGGCACTCGGCGGTAATGCCGCCCACCACCTTGGGGGTGTTCCGCGTGCCGTAAGTGGGGTTGCCGGGGTCCACGCGCTCGGGACTGAAGGCCAGGAAGAAATCGACCCCGACCTTGAGCCCGGTGCCCTCGAGCGCCGGGAGCATGATCTCGCGGGTCGTGCCGGGGTAGGTGGTGCTCTCCAGGATGATGGCCTGGCCGCGGCGGAGCGTCCGTTTGACCGCCTCGGTGGCGGCCTGGATGTAACTCACGTCGGGGTCCTTGAACTTGGAGAGCGGCGTCGGTACGCAGATGGAAATCGCGTCGGGCTCGCCCAGCCGCTTGGCATCCGCCGTCGCGGTGAAGCGTCCCTGCTTGATCACCGCCTGGAGCTGGGCGTCGGTGACGTCCTTGATGTGGGATTTGCCGGCGTTAAGCCCGTTCACCACCTGCTGGTTCACGTCGTAGCCCAACACCTTGTAGCCGGCGTTGCCCAGCTCGACCGCCAGTGGAAGGCCCACGTAGCCCAGGCCGATCACGCCGAACAGCGCGTCCCGGCGCTCCGCCTTGTTCACCAGATCCTGTGCGACCGTCATGCCTTATCTCCCAGAGAGACCGGTGCGCCGCCTGCGGCGAGCGACCGTGACGCGGCGTCCAGCACGCGGACCACCCGCACGCCATCCAGCTTGTCGGCCCGCGGCTGCTGTTGGCCGCGCACCACCTGCACGAAGTGCTGGAACTGGACCGCGAGCGGCTCCACGTTGGGGAGCCGCGGAATGAAAATATCGCCTTCCCGGATAGTCAGGCTCTCGCCGTAGGACCGATACTCGGGCGGGCGATTCACACCCTTGTCGTAGATGCGCAACTTTTCCCGTGGCGCCATGTCGTCGAAGACCGCCATCTGCTTGGACCCCACCACGGTCAGCCGGCGCTCCTTGTGCGGATCCAACCACGACATCTGCACGTGCGCGATGACTCCGCTCGCGAAGGTCATGTTGAGGAACACCACGTCCTCGATGCCGCGCTGCAGGTAGCTGTGCCCCTGCGCCGCCACGCGAACGGGGCCCTCGCCAAGCAAGAACAGGGCCACCGAGACGTCGTGCGGGCCGAAACTCCAGAGCGCATTTTCGTCGGGCCGGACCTGGCCCAGGTTCACCCGTTGGGCATAGAGGTAGTAGATCTCGCCCAGCGTGCCCTCGGTGATCAGCGTGCGGAGCCGTTCGACCACCGGGTGGTATTCCAGCAGGTGACCCACCAGCAGCGGCACTCCCTTCTTCTCCGCATGATCCGCCAGCTTCTCCGCGTCCCGCACCGTCAGGGCGAAGGGCTTCTCGATCAGGGCGGGAATGCCGGCCTCGATGGCCTGGAGCCCCAGCTCCGCGTGGGCCTTGGCCGGCGCCGCGATGATGACTGCCTCGACCCGACCCAGCAGATCGCCGGCATCGTCGGTGAGATGAATGCCGGGATATTGCTTCGCCAGCTGCTTCCGGGTCTCGGGGCTGCTGTCGCAGACGCCGACCAGCTCCGCTTCGGAGGACAGGGCGCAGGTGCGGACGTGGTTCTTGCCCCAGGCCCCCGCCCCGATCACGCCGACCTTGAGGCGGCTCATTGGTAGAACCCCTTTACCGCGGCCACCACTTCGTCCCGCTGCGCCTCGGTAAGCTCGGGATAGATCGGCAGGGAGATCACCGCGTCCATCGCGGCCTCGGTGACCGGCAGATGCCCGCGGCGATAGCCGAGCGGAGCGAAACAGGGCTGCAGGTGGAGGGCCAGCGGATAGTAGACCGCGTGGCCGATCCCCTTGGCCTTGAGATGGGCGGCCAGTTGATCGCGGCGGGTGACGCGGAGCGTGTACTGGTGGAAGATGTGTTCGTTCCCCCGGTCGATCACCGGCGTCGTGATATCGGGAGAGCCGGCAAAGGCCTGGGTGTAATAGGCCGCGTGATGACGGCGCGCCTCACTCCAGCCGGCCAGGTGCGGGAGCTTGGCCTTGAGCACCGCGGCCTGAAGCGTATCGAGGCGGCTGTTGGTGCCGACCTCTTCATGGTGGTACTGCTTGGCCCCGCCATGCAGGCGCAACTTGCGCAGCCGCTCGGCAAGCGCGTCGTCCTGGGTGACCATCATTCCGCCATCGCCCCAGGCGCCCAGGTTCTTGCTCGGGAAGAAGGAAAAGGCGCCCACCGTTCCCAGCTCACCCGCCATGCGCCACTCGGCGGCGACCCGGCGACGAGCCCCGATCGCCTGGGCTGCATCCTCGACCACCGCCAGATTGTGGCGGCGCGCCAGCGGAAGGATCGCCTCCATCGCTGCCATCTGTCCGTAGAGGTGGACCACGACGATGGCGCGGGTCCGGGGGCCGATGGCCGCCTCGATCGCGGCCGGCGAAATCAGGAACGTCGCCGGATCGATATCCACGAAGACCGGGGTGCCGCCGGCATTGTGGATGGCGCCCGCCGTCGCGAAAAACGTAAAGGCGGTCGTGATGACCTCATCCCCCGGCTGGAGGCGCAGCGCCTTGAGTGGGATCAGCAGCGCGTCGGTCCCGCTGGCGCAGGCGATGCCATGCTTGGTGTGCGACACCTTGGCGACCTCGGTTTCCAGCTCGGCTACTTCCGGGCCCATGATGAAGCCCTGGCGCTCGATCACCGCCATCATCGCCGGTAGCACCGAGTCCTTGATGGTGCGGTACTGGGCCACCAGGTCCAGCAAAGGAACGCTCACAGTCCAACCTCAGCATGGGGAGTGTGAAAGCCACCGGAACGGGGCCGTCCCGGGTACCAAAGAGCCCGCGCTCCACCTGACTGCGGCAGGCGCGGGCCGACCCCGCGAGAACGCAGAAAGCTAGCCACGGGCCGAGGGGGGGTCAATCATCGTGAGGCGCCCATCGGCCTCCCGGTAGGAGGCGTGACACGCGTCACATCTGGCCGCGCGATCCTTGAGTTGCAGGCGGATTCCGCATTGGCACATCCAGCCGACCCGCCGCGCCGGCACCCCCACCATGAGCCCGAAGGCCGGCACGTCACTGGTCACCACGGCGCCGGCGCCGATGAAGGCGTATTCACCCAGCGTGACGCCGCAGACGATGGTCGCATTGGCGCCGATCGAGGCCCCGCGCTTGACCAGGGTGGGCCGGTACTCGTGCTTCCGGGAAATGTGACTCCGCGGCGTCATCACGTTGGTGAAGACACAGCTGGGTCCGCAGAACACGTCGTCCTCCAGCGTCACGCCCTCGTAGATCGAAACGTTGTTCTGGACCTTCACGTTGGTCCCGAGCCTGGTTCCGGGCATGACCACCACGTTCTGCCCCAGGTTGCAGCGCTCGCCGATCACGGCGCCGGGCATGACGTGGGAGAAGTGCCAGATCTTCGAGCCTTGGCCCACCACGGCGCCATCATCGACGTAGGCCGATTCGTGCACGAAATAGTCCGCCATCCGCTCCTCGCGATTGGTCGTTGTTGAACCCGGGACCTTCCGCTACGCCTGATCCGGTACGATGCGTCCGTCCGCGCCGATCACCTTGACCTCGAGCCCCAGCCGCGCTCCGAACCGCTCCCGCACCATCTCCCGAACCTGGGCGATTACGGCCAGCACGTCGGCCGCCGTCGCGGCACCGGTATTCACGATGTAGTTCGCGTGCTTGGGCGACACCTCCGCCCCACCCACCCTGAACCCCTTGAGGCCCGCCGCATCGATCAGCTGCCCCGCGGTCCGGCTGCTGCCCTCGGGGGTCCCAGGCGCCGGCACGGGATTCCGGAAGACGCTGCCGCAGCACGGCTGATTGAACGGCGTTCCCTGCTGCCGCCAGCGAAACAGTTCGTTGACCTCGCTGGTCAATCGCTCCGCCGCCTCCGGGACCAGCTGCACGGTCGTCTCGAGCACGATCCACGACTCGAGGCCGCTGGACCGATACCGGAAGGGGATTTCCTTCCGTGGGATCACCCGGCTCTGCCCTCCGGCGCCCACCGCCGTGACCGAGACCACCACCTCCGCCCAGCTCTCGCCGTGGCACCCCGCGTTCATGTAGACCCCGCCACCCACGGTCCCCGGGACCCCGACCATGCGGTGGATGCCGCCATAGCCGCTGCCCGCGGTGCGCCGGGCGGCGAGCGGGGCCGGCAACCCGGCGCCAAACCGCCAGCGGCCGCCCGATTCCTCTACGGCGGCATCGAGTCCCTTGCCCAGCCGGATCACCAGCGCGTCGACGCCCGCATCCGGCAGCAGCACGTTGGAGCCGAGCCCCAACGCGAGCCAGGAAACTCCGGCCCGCTCGGCCTCGCGGATCAGGACCGCCACCTCCTCGGGCGCCGCCGGGAAGGCGATCGTGGCCGGCCCGCCGATCCGATAGGTGGAGTAGCGGGCGAGTGGCTCCTGCTCGCGGATCTCTCCCGTGACCGCGCCCCGGAGGGCGGCGGCGAAGCGGGGATCGCGCGCCGTCACCCCGTGGCGTCCATCGCGGTCTCGCGCGCCAGTGCGTGCCACTCCTGCAGCGAGCGGACCGTACCGACCTGGCTGCGGAGCGCGATGATCGCGTCGCAAGCCGCGGAGGCCGCCGACATTGTGGTGGTATAGGGCACGCGATGCTGCAGCGCCGCCTGACGAATCACGTAGTCGTCCTGCTGGGTGAGTTTGCCCAACGGCGTGTTGATCAGCAGCTGGATCTCGCCCGAGACCAGCAGGTCCACCGCATTGGGGCGCCCTTCATAGACCTTGAGCACCTTCTGCACCGGGATTCCCCGGGCTTGCAGGTGCTTGGCGGTTCCCGAGGTGGAGTAGACCTTGAAGCCCATCTCGTGGAAGCGGCGCGTAATGGGGAGAACGGTACCGCGATCGTGCGGGTTGACCGTGACGAACACGGCGCCCTCGAGCGGCAGCGCTCCGTCGGCGGCGATCTGCGCCTTGGCGAAGGCCATCCCGAACGATTCCGCCAGGCCCATCACCTCTCCGGTCGACTGCATCTCGGGGCCAAGCAACAGGTCCACGCCCGGCAGCTTGCTGAAGGGGAACACCGCCTCCTTGACCGAGACATAGGGGTGGACCACGTCGTCCCGCAGGCCCAGCTCCTCCAGCGACTTTCCCAGCATGACCGCCGCGGCCAGCCCGGGGAGCGGTACGCCCGTGGTCTTGGCCACGAAGGGCACGGTCCGCGAGGCGCGCGGATTCACCTCCAGCACGTAGACCACGCCGTTCTTGATCGCATACTGCACATTGAGCAGGCCCACCACCCCCAACCGCTCGGCAAAGGCGCGGGTATAGCGCCGCATCTCTTCGACCTGCTCCTCGGAGATGAGATAAGGCGGAAGCACGCAGGCCGAGTCGCCCGAGTGAATGCCGGCATCCTCGATGTGCTGCATGACGCCGCCGATCACGCAGCGGGTGCCGTCCGCGATCCCGTCCACGTCGGCCTCGAAGGCGTCCTCCAGGAATCGATCGATCAGGACCGGATAGCCCGGCGCCACCCGGACCGCCTTGGCGAAGTAGTCGCGGAGGGTGTCCCCATCGTAGACGATCTGCATCCCGCGGCCGCCCAGCACGTAGGAGGGCCGGACCAGGACCGGGTAGCCCACCTTCTCGGCCACCGCCAGGGCGTCTTCTACCGACATCGCCGTCCCGCTCGGCGGCTGAGCGATCCCCAGCTCCCGGGCCAGCGCCTCGAAGCGACGTCGGTCCTCCGCGGCGTCGATCGCATCCGAAGACGTCCCCAGGATCGGCACGCCGGCTTTTTCCAGTCCGCGGGCCAGCTTGAGTGGGGTCTGGCCACCCAGCTGGACCACGACCCCGATCGGCTTCTCCACGTGGACGATCTCCAGCACGTCTTCGAGGGTGAGCGGCTCGAAGTAGAGGGTGTCCGACATGTCGTAGTCGGTGGAGACGGTTTCGGGATTGCAGTTGATCATCACCGTGCGGTACCCCAGGTCCCGGAAGGCCAGGGTGGCCCGCACACAGCAGTAGTCGAATTCCACTCCCTGGCCGATCCGGTTGGGCCCGCTCCCCAGAGTGATCACGGTCTTCTGGGAGTGCTGGGGCGCTTCGTTCTCCTCGTCGTAGGAGGAGTAGAGATAAGGCGTGGCAGAGGGGAATTCGCCGGCGCAGGTGTCCACCGTCTTGTAGGCCGGGCGGACGCCGAGCTGGTGCCGACGCTCCCGGACTTCGTTTTCGGTGATCCCGCGCAGGTCGGCCAGCTGGCGATCCGAGAAGCCCATCCGCTTCATCCGGCGCATCGCGTCCCGCTCCGCGTCCTCGCGCGCGGGGCGCAGGGCGGCCCACTCCTGCTCCGCGGTCAGCAGCTCCTGCATCTGCCCGATGAACCAGGGATCGATGAAGGTCCGCTCGGCGACTTCCTCGACCGTGAGCCCCAGCTGAAGGGCGCGCTTGATCTGGAAGATCCGTTCGGGAGTCGGGGTGCGGAGCGCGGCCCGCAGGGTCTCGCGGTCGGCGTCGGGCAGGCGATCGTCGCCCGGGGTGGGACCAACCACCCAACCGGGCCGATCGATCTCCAGCGCCCGCAGTCCTTTCTGAAGCGCCTCCTTGAACGTCCGGCCGATGGCCATCGCCTCGCCCACCGATTTCATCTGGGTGGTAAGCCGCGGGTCGGCGGCCGGGAATTTCTCGAAGGCGAACCGGGGGACCTTGACCACCACATAGTCCAGCACCGGCTCGAAGGAGGCGGGCGTGGTCTTGGTAATGTCGTTGGGCAGTTCATCCAGCCGGTATCCCACCGCCACCTTGGCGCCGATCCGCGCGATCGGGAACCCGGTCGCCTTGGAGGCCAGCGCGGAAGAGCGGGATACCCGCGGGTTCATCTCGATGGTCAGCTGCTCGCCATCCACCGGATTGACGGCGAACTGGATGTTGCACCCCCCGGCCGCGACGCCCACCTCGCGAATGATCCGGATCGCCGCGTCGCGCATCTGCTGGTATTCGCGGTCGGTGAGGGTCATGGCGGGCGCGACCGTGATCGAGTCGCCGGTGTGAACGCCCATCGGATCCAGGTTTTCGATGGAGCAGACGATCACCACGTTGTCGGCCCCGTCCCGCATCACCTCCAGCTCGTATTCCTTCCACCCGATCACGCTGCGCTCGACCAGCACCGACCCGACCGGGGAGAGATCGAGCCCCCGCTTGACCATCCGGTCGAACTCCTCGCGGTTATAGGCGATTCCCCCGCCGGTCCCGCCCAGCGTAAACGAGGGCCGGAGGATCGCGGGGAAGCCGATGGCCTCCACCGCTTCCTGCGCCTCGGTCACGCTGCGCACGGTTTGTCCGCGCGGGGTGGCCAGGCCGATCCGAGCCATCGCCTTGGAGAACTCCTCGCGGTCCTCGGCGATCCGGATGGCTCGCTCGTTGGCGCCGATGAGCTCGACCCCGTACTTGGCCAGGGTGCCGTTCTCGTGCAGCGCCATGGCGACGTTGAGCGCGGTCTGGCCGCCCATGGTGGGGAGCAGCGCGTCGGGCCGCTCCCGCTCGATGACGCGCGCGACCCACTCGGCCGTCACCGGCTCTACGTAGGTCCGGTCGGCCAGCTCGGGGTCGGTCATGATCGTGGCGGGATTCGAATTCACCAGAATCACCCGGTAGCCCTCTTCCTTGAGCGCCCGGACCGCCTGGGTGCCGGAATAATCGAACTCCGCGCCCTGGCCGATGACGATAGGCCCCGAGCCGATGAGCAGGATGCTTTCCAGATCAGTGCGCTTTGGCATTCCCCGTCCTCACCCCTCGCTCGACAGATGCGTCCACGGACTCATGCGCCCTTCCCCAGCAGTTTGAGCTCGGCGTCCACCATGAGGTCCACCAACTCGGCGAATCGGACCTTGGGCGCCCATCCCAGCGCGGCTCGTGCCCGGGAGGCGTCACCGCAGAGGGCATCGACCTCGGTCGCGCGGAAGTAACGCGGATCCACTCGCACTACCGGCGCCTGCGTCTTGCGATCAAAGCCGACCTCCTCGACGCCTTTCCCCCGCCAGCCCAGCTGCATCCCCGCCCGCGCAAAGGCCCGGTCGGCGAACTCCCGGACCGAGTGGGTCTCTCCGGTAGCGATCACGAAGTCCTCGGGGGTCGCCTGTTGCAGCATCAACCACATCGCCTCGACGTAATCCCCCGCGTAGCCCCAATCCCGCTTGGCGTCCAGGTTGCCGAGATAGACCGCTTGTTCCTGGCCGGCGCCGATGCGGGCCGCCGCGCGGGCGATCTTGCGGGTGACGAACGTTTCTCCCCGGACCGGGGACTCGTGATTGAACAGGATTCCGGAGCAGGCGAACAACCCGTAGGCCTCGCGGTAATTCACCGTGATCCAGTGGGCGTACAGCTTGGCCACCCCGTACGGGCTTCTCGGGTAGAACGGGGTGCGCTCGCTCTGGGGCGATTCCCGAGCCAGGCCGAACATCTCGCTGGTGGAGGCCTGATAGAAGCGGACCTTCTGGCTCAGACCCAGGATCCGGATCGCCTCGAGCAGCCGCAGGGTGCCCACGGCGTCGGCATTGGCGGTGTACTCCGGGGTCTCGAAGGAAACCGCCACGTGGCTCTGGGCCGCGAGGTTGTAGATCTCGTCCGGCTGGGTTTCCTGCACGATCCGGATCAGGTTGGTCGAATCGGTCACGTCTCCGTAATGCAGCATGAAGCTTGGATGCTCATGGGGGTCGCGGTACAGGTGATCGACCCGCTGCGTGTTGAACATGGAGGCTCGCCGCTTCACCCCGTGCACCTCATAGCCCTTCCGGAGCAGGAACTCTGCCAGGAACGAGCCGTCCTGCCCGGTGACGCCCGTGACTAAGGCCTTCCGCTGCGCCATGGGTTCCTTTCGTATCAACCGCGCCACCGGGGCGCGGGGACTAGAGACTCGAGACCAGGTCCTGCAGGGTCGCCCGCCACTGATACCGCGGGCTCCAACCCAGCGTGGCGATCCGGGATCGGTCGCCCACCAGGTACGGGATGTCGGCCTGGCGGAACAAGCCGGGATCCGGGACCCCCACCCCCAACCAGCCAATCAACTCAGCCAGGGTATCGAACACCGCCGTGAGGGCGATCCCCTCACCCCGCGCGACATTGTAGACTCCGCCGGTCTCACCCCGCTCCAGCAGCAGGCAAAGCGCCACAGCGGCGTCTCGCACGTCGATCAGCTCGCGCACCGGGGCGAGGTTGCCCACCGCAATCTCCCGCTGACCCGACTCCTTGGCGGCAAGGATCCGCCGCGCCAGGGCCGAGGCCACCAGGGCCTCGGGCTGGCCCGGCCCCGCCACCGGAAACAGCCGTGCGATCACCGTGTCGGCTGCCGTGCGCCGGCCGAATTCCTGGACCGCCAACTCCGCCGCGGCCTTCGAGGCGGCATAGGGGGAGCAGGGTGCCACGGGATCGGTCTCCGTGGCCGGTCGAGTCAGCCCTCCCCCGTAGACCTCGCCGGTGGAGATCATCAGGATCCGGGCCTCGAGACCGCGCCGCTCCACGCGGTCGAGCAGGGCGCAGGTTCCCAGACAGTTGACCGACCAGGTCATCAGGGGATTGGCCCTGGCCTGACTCCCCGAGGCCACCGCTGCGAGGTGCACCACCGCCTGTGGCGCCTGCCCCACCGCGACATCGAGCTCGTCCGCCCGTTCCAGATCCATCTCGAGCCAGGTCACCGGCTCCAACCGGCGCCGCCACTCCGCCCCCAACTCGGCCAGCTCCGTCAGCGACCGGACCCCTCCGAGGACCTCGTGGCCTCGGGCCAGGAGATCGGCGCACAGCCATTTGCCCACGAATCCATTGGCGCCGGTCACCAGGACCTTCACGGGCGGGGCTCCTCTTGCTAAAGCGTGGTCCCACCGCTAGCCTTCACCGCTCCTCGACACCGACCTGCTACCGGGAGTAAGCTACAGCATGGCAAGAGTTTGTACCGTGTGCGGCAAGGGCCCCGTTACCGGCCACAATGTGAGCCACGCGAACAACCGGACCAACCGCCGCTGGTATCCCAATCTGCAGACGGTCCGGGTCATGGTCGCGGGGGCGCCGCGTCGAGTCCGGGTCTGCACGCAGTGCATCAAGAGTAACCGGATTCGAAAGGCCAGCTGACCCAGTACTCCCGGAGCAACCGGCTGAAAAAAAGGGGACCCGCGGGTCCCCTTTTGCTTTTCTCATCGGGCGCTGTCCGATCGTCACGCGTCTACTCGGGCAGCAGCTCGATGCGGGCGACATCGGCGCCGTCACCTGGCCGATGGCCCAGCTTGAGAATCCGGGTATAACCCCCCGGGCGAGACGCAAACCGTGGGCCGATTTCCTTGAAGAGGCGGGTCAATGCTTCCCGCTCGCGAATCCGCCGCCCGGCGAGTCGCCGCGCGTGCAGGTCCCCCCGGCGCGCCAGGGTGATGAGGCGCTCCGCGTAGGGCCGCAGCTCCTTGGCTTTGGCCTCCGTGGTGGTGATCCGGTCGTGGAGGAACAGACTGGTCGCCAGATTGCTCAACAGCGCCTTCCGGTGCTTCGAGGTGCGGGAGAGCTGGCGTCCCTTGGCCTGGTGCCGCATCAGCCCTCCGTGGTCTCCACCGAGGCCCGCATGGTCGGCGGGGTCCCCGGACGGACGACGCGGAACTCACCGTCGACCTCTTCGAACAGCATCCCGAAGTTCAGCCCCTGCTGCTGGAGCAGCTGGGAGATCTCTCCCAGCGCCTTCTCGCCGACGTTCTTGACCTTGAGCAGCTCGTCTTCCGTATAGGCCACCAGGTCGGCCAGTGTACGGATGTTGGAATTCTTGAGCGAGTTGAGCGACCGCACCGAGAGACCGAAGTCGTCGATGTTGCGCGACAGCCGCTCCCGCAGCCGGGTATCGCCGGTGGGGCGGCCCGCCGCGGCCTCGGGCCGGCCGACGGGCACCTGGCCGAACTCGACGAAGTAGCGGAAGTGCTCCTGGGCCAGCGCTGCCGCGTAGGCGATCGCGTCCTCGGGAGTGATCGTGCCGTTAGTCTCGACCGTGACCGCCAGGCGGTCGTAGTCGGTCCGCTGGCCGACGCGCGTCTCGGCAACGGAGAAGTTGGCGCGCCGCACCGGATTGTAGATCGCGTCGATCCGGATCAGGTCCACCGGCATCGAGCGATCGGTCTGATGCAGCTCGGCCTCGACGTACCCGCGGCCCTTGTTCACGTACAGCTCGCCGTTGATCTCCCGGTCCTCTTGCACCGTGAAGAGCAGGTGATCGGGGTTCACGATCCGGACCGAGCCATGGGCCTGGATGTCGCGGGCGTAGACCTGCCCCTTCCCTTCCTGCTTGATCTTGAGCACGGCCTCATCCACGTCATCGGCCAGGACCAGCGTCAGCGCCTTGAGGCGCTGGATGATCTGGTGCACGTCCTCATGCACCCCCGAAATGGTCTGATGCTCGTGGACTACGCCGTCCAGCCGGAATCCCCAGACCGCGCTGCCGCGGAGGGAAGAGAGGAGGAGACGGCGCAGCGAGTTGCCCAGGGTGTACCCGAACCCCCGCTCGAGGGGTTGGAGACGGAATTCGGCCGCGTTGGCGTTGTCCTCCCGCTTCGTCATTTCGACGAGGTGGGGACGTACCAGGCCGGTCAGATCGATGGTCATGGTCACTTCGAGTAGAGCTCGACGATGAGGTGTTCTTGCGCGTTAATCGGCATGGCCTCGCGGGTCGGCCGCTCCAGGAGCCGCCCCGTGGCCTTCTCCGCGTCCACTGTAATCCACGAGAGCGGTGCGGCCCGGGTGGCGCCCTCCTGGGCCATCTTGACCGCCAGCAGGTCCCGGCTGGCCGGAGCGACCCGCACTTCGTCCCCGGGACGGACCCGGTACGAGGGAACGTCGACCCGCTTCACGTTGACCTCGACGTGCCCGTGGAGGACCAACTGGCGCGCCGCCTTGCGGCTGGGCGCAAATCCCATCCGGTACACCATGTTGTCCAGGCGGGTCTCGAGGGCCACCAGGAGGTTGGTGCCCTTCACCCCGGCCTCACGGGTCACGCGGTCGAAGGTATTGCGGAACTGGCGCTCCGAGAGGCCGTACATCCGCTTCACCTTCTGCTTTTCCCGGAGCTGACGGGCGTACTCCGATGCCTTGCGGTGGCGCCCACCGGTCTGGCCGTGCTGGCCGGAGGGGTAGCCGCGCCGCTCGACGGCGCACTTCTCGGTAAGACAGCGGGTACCCTTGAGGAAGAGCTTGGTGCCTTCCCGGCGGCACTGGCGACAGCTGGGTCCGGTATACCGCATGAGATCAGACCCGCCGCCGCTTGGGAGGCCGGCAGCCGTTGTGCGGAATCGGCGTGACGTCCCGGATGGAGACCACCTTGAGACCCACCGAGGCCAGCGCCTGGATCGCGGACTCCCGGCCGCTGCCGGGGCCCTGGACCCGCACCTGGACCCGGCGCACACCGAGATTCAGGGCTTCACGCCCGCAGTTCTCGGCGGCGACCGTGGCGGCGAAGGGCGTGGACTTCTTCGACCCCTTGAACCCGGCCTTGCCGGCCGAGCCCCAGACCAGCGCGTTGCCGCGCAGATCCGTGATCGTGATGAGGAGGTTGTTGAAGGTGGCGCAGATGTGCGCGATCCCCTCGGACTCCACCGTCTTCCTCGACCGCTTGGCGCTGGGCGCCTTTACAGGGGGGGTAGTCATTACTTCTTGGTCACCTTCTTCTTGCCGGCGATGGCCCGGCGCGGGCCCTTCTTGGTCCGCGCGTTGGTATGAGTCCGCTGCCCGCGCACCGGAAGTCCCTTCCGATGCCGGGTGCCTCGATAGCTCCCGATATCCATCAAACGCTTGATGTTCATCGCGATCTCGGTCCGGAGGGCACCCTCCACCTTAACCGAGCGCTCGATCATCTGGCGCAGACGCGCGACCTCGGCGTCGGTCAGATCACGCACCCGGGCATCAGGGCTCACCCCAGTCTCCGAGAGAATCCGGTTACTGGTGGGACGACCGATGCCGAAGATATAGGTCAGCGCGATCTCCACCCGCTTCTCGCGCGGCAAATCCACGCCTGCGATACGCGCCATCTAGCCCTGCCGTTGTTTGTGCTTGGGGTTGCGCTTGCAGATGATCCGCGTGACGCCCCGACGCTTCACTACCTTGCAATGCTCGCAGATCGGCTTGACACTGGAACGAACCTTCACGCGCTCTCCGTAGTCGATTAGTGGCCAGCAGGACAATATATCGGGGGCCCTAAGACCACGCAAGCGAAGGAGTTCAGCCCCGGAGGCCTCCCCGGGGGCCCACCCCCTACCCCGACAGCCGTACCTCCAGCAGCTCCCACTTGGACCCGCCCCGCCGGTAGACCATAAGGACGCTCTGTTTCCGGGTCCCCGTAGTCCCCGTTACCCGGTACACCCGAGCCAGCTCCACCACCCCCCGCCCCCCCTCCAACTCGCGCACTGATTGAACTTGGACCGATACCTCCTCATACCCCTTGAGCTGCTCGCTCAGGAGCGCGGCGGCTTGCTGGCGACTGACCGGCGCCGAGGGCTCCGTCCCGGGCAACTGGACCAGGACCCGTGAGGAAGACTTCACCAGCTCCGCCATGTCGTGTCGCTGCCACGCCAGCCGAGCGCTTTCGCCGGCTGCCCTCAGGTCGTCCTGAAGTCGGCCGGAGGTGATGAGGAGGGCGGCCGCGGCCAGCCAGGCGATCACCGGGCCCCCTCGGCCAGCTCGGCCAAGGCGGCCGCAGGGTCGGGCGCCCGCAGCAATGGGCGACCGACCACCAGATGGGTGGCGCCCGCCCGCGTCGCCTCCGCCGGTGTGGCGGTCCGAACCTGGTCATCCGCTGGATCGGAGGATCGCCGAATCCCGGGGACCACGATCCACGGTTCGGGACCGATCCGCTGGCGGACGGCAGCCGCCTCCCGAGGGGAGCAGACCACTCCCCCCAGCCCGGATTCCATCGCGACCGAGGCCAACCGGCCCGATTCCCGGGAGAGATCGACGTCGCTGCGGCCGGTGGCCTGGCTGTAGCTGGCCGCGTCGTGCGAGGTGAGCACCGTGACCCCGATCAGCGCGCAACGGGAACCCCCCGCCTGCACCGCGGCCTTGAGCATGGCCGCGCCACCCAGGGTGTGCACCGTGGCCATGGTGACCGCGAGGTCGGCCGCCGCCGTCACGGCTCCGGCCACCGTGTTGGGGATATCGTGCCACTTGAGATCGAGGAACACCTTGAGGCCACGTCCCCGAAGGTCCCGGATGAGGCTGCCTCCTTCCCGGCTCATCAGCGCGGGGCCCACCTTCACCCATTCCAGCGCAGGGACCTGATCGAGAAACCGGAGCGCCTCGTTCCGATCCGGGAGATCGAGGGCGAGGACGATTTTAGCCATGGTCAGTCTCCAGCTCGCGGACCACGCGCTCGGGCACTCGGGGATCCGCCATGGCGGCCGTTCCGATTGCGACCAGCCTGGCGCCGGCGCCGAGATATTGTCGCGCGTCGGCCGCGGTTCGAACCCCGCCCACCCCAATGATGGGCATCCCGCCGCTGCGCTCCATGACCCTCCGGACCGCCAGCACACCGATGGGAAGTAGAGCGGGTCCGCTCACCCCACCGTTGCCGTTGCCCAGTCGAGGCTGTCCGGATCGATCAGCGAGATAACCGGGGAGCGTGTTCACCAGGCTGATCCCGTCGGCGCCCGCGTCCCGGGCTGCGATGGCCATGGCCGCGATATCGGGAAGCGCCGGCGAGAGTTTGGCGATCAGGGGACGGCGCGTCGCTTTCCGACAGCGACCAAGCACCTCGTTGATCCCCCTGGCATCGGCCCCGAATTCGATGCCGCCGGCCTCACTGTTGGGGCAGGACAGGTTGATCTCGAGTGCGGTGATGCCGTCAACCTTCTCCAGCCCGGCGACGACGGCCTCGTATTCGTGGGCGGTGTCTCCCACCACGTTGACCAGCACCCGAGCGGCACCCGCGTTCCGGGCCAGCCAGGGCAGCTCGTTCCTGCTCACTTCCTCCAGGCCTGGATTGGCCAGTCCCACGGAGTTGAGCATCCCTCCGGCGAATTCGGCCACCCGGGGTGCCTTGTTTCCCGCTCGCGGTGACCGCGAAACGGCCTTGGTCACGATGCCCCCGAGCCGCGCGAGATCCATGACGCCGGCGATCTCGCGCCCGAAGCCGGCGGTGCCGGACGCGAGCAGGATGGGATTCTGGAAGCGGGTACCGAAAACCTCGACGGAGAGATCGCGAGACACTACGGACCGGGTCCGGAGTCGGCGGGAGTGGCCGTCTTCCGCTCGTACTCCTTGAGGTATGCGACGATGGCGTCGGCCAGGGCGGCCACCAGCCGGGACTGGTCCCTCTTTCCGGTGAGGAACCTGGCGTCCTCTGGATTGGTGCTATATCCCAGTTCGGCCAGCACGGCGGGGCGGCGTGCGGTGGTCAGCACCATGAAGTTGGCCTGCTTGACGCCGAGGTCGTAGCCGGGGTGGACGGTGCCAAGCTTCTCCTGGATCAGCTCCGCCGCGCGGGCCGATTCCCGGAGGTACTCGTTCATCTGCAGGTCCTTGAGGATATACCCCAGCCCGCTGTCGGTGCCGTTGCCGGTGTGCTCGCCCTCGAACCGGATCGCCTCGTTTTCCATCTGCTCCACCCGGACCGCATCCTCGGTTCGGGCTTCTGCAAGGAAGTAAGTCTCGAACCCGCGGATAGTGGTGTAACCCTTGCGCTTCTGCAGCGAGTTGATGTGGAGACTCACGAAGAGGTCGCAGGTCTCGCTGCAGAAGCTCCCGCGGTCGCCCAGGTCGATCAGCGTATCGATGGTCCGGGTCATCCGCACTCCCACTCCGCGGCGGAGCAACTCATCGCGGAGCAGCAGTCCCAACTGCAACGTCACGGCGCTCTCGGTAATGCCGCGAGGGAAGAAGAGGCCCGGGTTGCCGGGGTCGAGCCCGCCGTGACCGGGATCCACCGTCACCAGGTGTCCCGGCAGGAGTCCGTTGGGGAGTCGAGCGGGGGTGGCCGGTTTGGGAGGAGCGGCCGCCACGATTCTCGGTGACAACTCGGTCAGTCGGAACGTCCCGGGGTCGAATCGGTAGCGGTCGGCGAGCGCCTGAGGGAGCACTTCGGCCACGAACTGGAGCGGGAGGAAGACGGTGTCCCGCGCCATGAAGGCCGCCGCCGACAGCGGCTCCAGTCGGTTGTTGATCACGTAGCCCGGGACGCCCAGCAGGAATCGGAAGGGCTGAGCGCTTACGACCACCTCGGCCCATCCGTCCGAGAGCTTGACCGACCCGTTGAGGGCGGCCAGCAGAGGCGGTGCGGCGATCACGGGGCCGGCGAGCGAGTCCTGCACCACCGGCACCCGCGATTCGCCACGGGGCGTGCTCACCACCAGGGCCGGGGGTGCGGCGAGATGCACCAGCAGGAGCCACGGCGCCGCGATCATTGCCGCCCTCGCTGACTCAAGGCGCGCGCGACCTCGCGCTGAGCCGTCCGCTTTCGCTCGGCCTCGCGCTTGTCGTGACGGAGCTTTCCGCGGGCCAGGGCCAGCGTCACTTTGGCGTGGCCCCCTCGGAAGTAGAGTTCCAGTGGAACCAGGGTCAGGCCCTTCTGTTCCACGGCGCCGATGATCCGATCGATCTCCCGGCGATGGAGCAGCAGCTTCCGGCTGCGGACTGGATCGTGGTTGTACCGGTTGCCCTGTTCGTACGGCGTAATGGTCATGCCCTCGAGGAAGACCTCGCGGCCGTGAGGACGCGCGAACCCTTCTTTGATGGAGGCTTTCCGGGCGCGGAGCGCTTTGACCTCGGTCCCGGTGAGGACTATCCCGGCCTCCCACGTCTCCAGAATGTGGTAGTCATGGGTCGCCTTCGGATTCCGGGCGATCGACTGCTTGCCCTCCTGGGGCCGGGGCGTGGTGGGCTTCACGATGGTCTCGTAAACCCAAGATAGAAACCGGGTTGGGGGTGGTCAACGCCCGGCTTGACTGGGTTTGCTCGCCCGGAGTAGGTTTGGCCGCCCGCAAGCCGAAGTGGTGGAATTGGTAGACGCGCTGCGTTCAGGGCGCAGTGGGCGCAAGCCCGTGGGGGTTCGAGTCCCCCCTTCGGCATTATCAGGATACTCAGGGGCCGTCCGTGCAACGGGGGACATCGCCTGTCGGCGCGTCCCCCGTTGTGCGTCCCCGGTCCTGCGTTTCGGTCGATCAATATCGCGCCATCTCCGGATCGTTGTCCGCGGCCCAGCCGTCCACCCCACCCTTGAGGCTCCGCACGTGACCGAACCCGGCCGCGCGCAGGATTTCGAGCGCCCTGAGCGAGCGAGAACCGCGGTGGCAGATGGTGACGATGTCCGCGTGCCCGTCGAGCTCGGCGAGGCGGTTGGGCAGCTGGCCCAGCGGGATCAGGCGGGCGCCTTCGAGGTGAACGATCTCCCACTCGTGCGGTTCCCGGACGTCGAGCAGAATCGGCTGTTTCCCCTGGTCCAGCTCCCGCTTCAATTCCCCTGCGGTGACTTCGGGTCCGCTCGGCGCAGTTTCATCTCCGATTCCGCAGAACGCTACGTAATCGATCAGCTCGTGAATCGAGCGGTGCTCGCCGCAGATCGGGCACTCGGGGTCCTTCCGGAGCTTGAGCTCCCGGAACCGCAACCGCAGCGCGTCGAACAGCACGAGGCGGCCGATCAGCGAGTCACCGGCGCCCAGGATCAGCTTGATGGTCTCCAGCGCCTGGATGCTGCCGATGATCCCGGGCAGCACACCGAGCACGCCACCTTCGGCGCAGCTGGGCACCAGTCCGGGCGGCGGAGGCTCGGAGTAAAGGCACCGATAGCACGGGCCTTCTGCCGCGGAGAAGACCGAAGCCTGGCCCTCGAAGCGGAAGATGCTTCCGTAGACGTTGGGCTTCCCCAAGAGGACGCAGGCGTCGTTCACCAGGTAGCGGGTCGGGAAGTTGTCGGTCCCATCGACGATCACGTCGAACTCGCGCAGGATCTCGAGGGCATTCTCCGAGGTGAGCCGAGTCTCGAAGCCCTCGACCTTGACGAAGGGATTGAGATCCTTGAGACGCGCCTCGGCCGAGGCCAGCTTGGGCTGGCCCACCGTGCTGGTGCCGTGCACGATCTGCCGCTGGAGATTGGTCGAGTCGACCAGGTCAAACTCGACCAGCCCGATGGTGCCCACTCCGGCCGCCGCCAGATACAGCGACGCGGGCGAACCCAGCCCTCCAGCGCCGACCAGGAGGACCCGGGCCTGCTTGAGCTTCCGTTGTCCTTCGACGCCGACCTCCGGCAGCAACAGGTGCCGAGAATACCGGAGGACCTCGGGATGCGAGAGCGTCGCCGGCTCGGCGGCCACGGCGCCGCTCCCTCCGGCGATGCTGGGCACGATCGTCAGGGCATCACCGTCGCTCACCCGAGTCTCACCCTGGGCGAGGTAGCGCACATCGGTGTCGTTGAGATACAGGTTCACGAAGTTCCGCAGCCGGCCATCCTCCAGGAGCAGATGACGGCGAAGACCGTCATGGGTGGTAACCAGGGCATCCAGTGCTTCCCGCACCGTGGTCCCCGCCACGTCTACCGAGGCCTGGCCGCTGGTGAAGCTTCGCAACGGCGTCGGAATGAAAAAGGTCACGCTCATGCTTCCACCTCGTTCAGGACCACCAGAGATTCGCGGGCGAAGCTCCTCGATTCGTCGCCGAGGACCCAGGAGGCGGGCGCTCCAGCCCGTCCGGCCCGAACGTCCACGATGATGTAACTGTACCAGGGCCAGGCGTGGGCCGCGTCGAACTCCGAAGGGACCGCGGGGTGATCGGGGTGCGAATGATAGTACCCCAGGATCTCCAGGCCCTCGGCCTTGAGCTCACGCTCGACTCGCCGCCAATCCTCCGGATCGATCAGATAGCGGTGGGGATCGTCTGCCCGGCGATTGGCCATAGGGACGACCCGCACCGCTTCCTTATCACTGGCGACGCGGCCCGCAACCAGCCCACAGGACTCGGCCGGATAGGCGGCTTCGCCAGCCCGACGGATCGCGTCAATCAGCGCCTCGGGGACCCGAATCATAGGGCCCCCCGCCAGCGGTGTGGCTCACTGAGGTAGCGAGTGCCGCTGTCGCTCCCGATGGCCACGATGCACGCTCCCGGCTCCGTGTCCAGAATCCGCCGCGCGGCGTAGACCACCGCGCCGCTGGACCATCCGACCAGGTATCCGGCCTCGCGAGCGAGCGCGCGGGCGGTGGCATCCGCGGACTCGGTCGCGACTTCCACCACCCCATCGGGAAGTGCCGGATCGTAGATGCCGGGGACGTTGGCGGTGCTGGCCAGATGCTTCATGCCTTCGAGGCCGTGCAGCGGGGAATCAGGCTGAACCCCGATCAGCTTCACCTTTGGGTTCCTGGTCTTCAGATACCCGCCAGCCCCCATCAACGTGCCAGTGGTACCGAGTCCGGCCACCAGGTGCGTGACCCGCCCATTAGTCTGGCTCCAGATCTCCGGTCCGGTGGACTCCCAATGCGCCCGCACATTGGCGGGGTTGTTGTACTGGTCGGCGTACCAGTACCGGTCCGAGTCTCGGGCGACCAGCTCGCGGGCCCGCAGGATGGCCCCGTCGGTGCCCTCCATCGGATCGGTGAGAATGACTTCCGCGCCATAGACCTCGAGAAGCCGCTGGCGCTCCCGGTTGGCGTTGGCGGGGAGGCAGATCGTGATGCCTACGCCGGCGGCTGCGCCCAGCATGGCATAGGCAATGGCCGTGTTCCCGCTCGAGGCATCCAGCAGTCGCCGGCCGGGCAGATCTCCGAAGCGCACCCCGTCGCGCAGAATGGCGCGCGCCGCGCGGTCCTTGACGCTGCCGCCTGGATTGAGCCACTCGGCCTTGACCCAGAGCGCCGCCCCGGAGGCACCGGTCCAGGGCACCGGCAGAAGCGGCGTATGCCCGACCGTGTGCCAGAGCGCGGGCTCGGTCCACCGGGGTGCTGGAGAATCGGCTCGCTGGAGTTGTGCTGTTCGCATCGTGGTCCCTTCAACAAAAAACCCGACCGTGAGGTCGGGTTCGATACGCTGAGTGGGGCGTCTCCCTCAACCTGTGGGGGCCGCCATCCCGACCTGGAGTTGCACCTGAGACTCCTGCTGCATCAGATCAGCCAGCGTTACGCTGCCAAGCAGGTCGTTGACCCGCTGCTCGAGCGCGTACCACACCGGCCGCATGCTACAGGAGCTGTTCGGGCTACATCGCTCGGCGTCAATCGGATGGGTAAGGCAGTTGGCCTCGAACGTCTGGTGCTCAGAGGCCCGCATGATGTCCTGCATGGAGATCGCGGTCGGATCCTTGGCCAGGAAGTAGCCGCCTTTGGCTCCGCGCACGCTCTCGACCACACCGGCGCGCCGCAACCGAAGCAGAATCTGCTCGACGTAGTCCACGGGGAGTTGCTCGGCCTGCGCGATGTCCCGGGCGGCCACGGCGCCGTCGGCCCGGTGCTTGGCGAGATGCACCGAGATGATCAGGCTGTATTCCGTCCAAGTCGTGACGCGCATACCGAACGCAATATGGCAGGATGGCGCCTTCAGGGGCAAGGAAGACGGCTGTCTACCCGCCGCCGGGGAGCCCCTTCCCTCCGGGAACGCCGAGCTCGGTCATGGCACGGAGATTCAGAATCTTCTCCAGCTCGGCGCCTTTCAATAAGCCTTTCTTCACGACGAGTTCCTTTACAGTCAGACCGGTGGCGAGCGCTTCCTTGGCCAGTTTCGCGGCCTCCGCGTAGCCGATCTGGGGGGCAAGGGCGGTGACGAGCGCGGGGCTCCGCTCCAGCCAGTAGGCGCACATCGCTTCGTCCGCCTGGATCCCGCGCACACACTGCTCGGCCAGAATCCGGCTCGCGTTGCCGGCGATGATCATGGCGAAGATGAGGTTGTGGGCCATCACCGGCATCATGACGTTGAGCTCGAGCTGGCCGGCCTCCGCCGCCATGGCCACTGTCGTATCGAGGCCCAGCACCTGATAGCAGACCTGGTTCACCATCTCCGCGATCGACGGGTTCACTTTCCCCGGCATGATGCTGGAGCCGGGCTGGACCGCGGGGAGCAGAATCTCGTTGAATCCGGTCCGGGGCCCCGAGGCCAGCAGGCGGAGGTCGTTGGCGATCTTGTTGAGATCGAGCGCGTAGGCGCGGAGCGCGCCACTGAAGGTGGCGGCGTCTCCCATCGACTGCATCAGCTGCACCCGGTCTCGGCCCTCGCGAAGATCGAGTCCGGTTATCTGGCGGAGGTATTTGACCATCAACGCCGGATACCGTGGCTCGGCATTGAGCCCGGTACCGACGGCCGTGCCTCCTATGCCCAGGTCGCGCAGCCAATCCGCCGCCTGGGCCAGCTTCTCTGAGTGGCGTGCGACCGTATGCCCGTAGGCGGTGAATTCCTGGCCCAGGCGAATCGGGGTCGCGTCCTGCAGATGGGTTCGCCCCGACTTGATGATGGAGTCGAACTGGCGTCCCTTCTCCAGACAGGCCTCCGAGAGGGTCTTCAGCGCCGCCAGTAGCGATGGCAGAGTGGCCAAAGCGGCCAGCCGGGTCGCAGAGGGGATCACGTCGTTGGTGCTCTGCGCCATGTTGACGTGATCGTTGGGATGAACCGGCGTGTAAGTGCCCCGGGCGCCGCCCAGCAGTTCGTTGGCCCGGTTGGCGAGCACCTCGTTGCAGTTCATGTTGTGACTGGTGCCGGCCCCTGCCTGATAGACATCCACCACGAACTGATCGCGGTAGCGTCCACCGAGGACTTCGTCCGCCGCTTTCACGATGGCATCGGCGAGGCGAGCCTCGAGGCGGCCGGTTTCCTTGTGCGTGAGGGCGGCGGACCGTTTGATCCAGATCACCGCGTCCACGAAGGCGGGAAGCGGGGGCAGTCCGGACACCGGGAAATTCTCCCGGGCACGCAGCGTCTGGATGCCGTAGAGCGCGTCGGCGGGAACCGCCTTCTCGCCCAGAGGGTCCCGTTCGAGCCTGGTCGACATGTGGTCTGAGGGGTGAGGGAATCGCGCGTCCGTCGCGGTCAAATTCTACTTCGTGGTTTGGGGAAAGGCGAGGATCACGGTGGGCAATGAGAGCCGCGCCGTTCGAAACTCTGGGCCCGGGCGCGCGCCACGGTGACCACGTCGCGATAGATCTCGAACAGACGGTCAAACACCCGGTCCCACGAATGGTGGCGCTCGGCGTAGTCACGCGCCTGCACCCTGAGGGCAGGATGGGATCCTTCCAAGAGCAACACCGCGGCCGCGGCCAAGGCCGAAGCATCTCCCGCCGCGAAGGTGGCGCCCGCCCCCGAAGCCGTGACCCGCTCCGCCACACCACCCACGTCGGCGCAGAGGACCGGCGTCCCGCTCGCCATCGCCTCCGCGGCGGCCAGGCCGAAAGTCTCGGAAGGAGAGGGAGCCACGTAGAGGTCGGCCGCGGCGAACAGATCGGCCAGCGCCTCGCGATCCACGAGATAGGGCAGCCAGGTGACTCGCCCCCCTCCCCGATACCGCCGCTGGAAATACGATCGCGACGGTCCGTCCCCGACCAGCACCAGATGAGCTCCGGTCCGGCCCGCCACCTCGGGCCACGCCCCGAGCAGGTCATCGAGATGCTTGTCCCGCGCGAACCGTCCCGCGAACAGCGCGAAGGCGCCCTCGGGCAGGCCCAACCGCCGCTGGACCTCGCCTCGGCGGACGCGCCGCTCCGGGCGAAAGAGCGCCAGATCGACGCCCAGGGAAACCCGCTCGATCCGCCGGACTCCGGCCTCCCTCAACTCCTCCGCCACGAAGTCGGAGGTCACCAGGACTCGCTCGAACAAACGGCTCAAGCGCTTCACGTAAGCCCACGCGGCTCGGCCCAGTCCGGCACGGAGGATCCCTGATCGCTTGAAATCGGGACGCAGGATACGGGGGAGGTGGGTGTGGTAGAACCAGACCATGGGGATCCCCTCGCGGCGCGCGGCCTGGTTGGCGACCCAGGGCACCGCGAAGGGACTCCCCACCTCGATCAGGTCTGGTCGCTCCTGCTTGACGATCTCCCGGACGTGCCGGCTCGAGAGGAGAAGGCGATAGGGAGCCTGGCCGGGCACCGGGGCGCCTTTGAGCCGATACCAGGAAACGCCCGGACTCCGGGTGATGCCATCCTCCGCCGCCGACACCACGATGGCCTGGCGGAAGTCAGGATGCGCCTCGACGTAGCGGGCCTTTTCCACCAGGTAAGTCTTGATCCCGCCGGTCGTCGCGCCGAACTGTTTGGTGATGTCGAGGACTGCGAGCGAGGCGTGCGGGCGACTCAGCGGCGACGTCGGGTCCCGCTCAGTCGGAGCAGTCACCCAGGGGGTAGATGGTCCCACAGTTTCGGCAGGGATTCTTGCAGCCCCAGGGGCGGGGTTGAACCAGGAATCCACAGCGCAGACAGGTTGATACTCGCCCGGCCGGGCGGACGGACGGACGCGCGGGAGTCTCGGCTGAGACAATGCCGGGCGGTTTCGGTCCGGGATCCACCGCTCCGCTCCTACTCAAGTCGATAGGCTCCGGTCAGGAACGGATTGGTCATGCGTTCCACCCCGATGGTCGTCTCCGGCCCGTGCCCGCTATAGACCACAGTAGAATCGGGTTGGCTCAGGAACACCGACTGGATGGTGTTCATCAGAGTCCCGAAATCGCCGCCGCGCAGGTCGGTCCGACCGATCGAGCCGTTGAACAGAACATCCCCGCCGATGATGATCCCGGGGTGGAGGAAGCTCACGCTTCCCGGCGAGTGGCCCGGCGAGTGACGCACCTCGAACTCGAAGCGACCGACCCGAAGCCGCTGGCCATGGGCCAGGTCCGCGTCCGGCGCGGGCGGGGCTGCCAGTCGAAGTCCCATCCATTCCCCTTGCGATGGCAGCGCATCATAGAGCGCCCGATCGGCCGGGTGAAGAAAGACCCGGGCCCCGGTCGCGCGCTTGACCGCGTCGACTCCCATGATGTGGTCCACATGGGCATGGGTCAGCCAGATCGCCTGAAGGGTCCAGGCCCGGGTGTCCAGCTCGGCCAGGAAGAGGCCGGGCTCTTCTCCGGGATCGATCATGACCGCTTCCCGGCGAGCCCGGTCGGCGATCAAGTAGCAGTTTTCTACGAACTGCCCGTTGGGCAGGGCCACAATTTCCAGCTCAGACACCCGCCGGAGTCCTCCGCTCAGCCAGGTACTTCTCGACCGCGATAGCCGCCGTGGTGGCATCACCGACCGCGGTGGTGATCTGCCGGGTAACCTGTACCCGGAGATCGCCGGCGGCGAAGAGGCCGGGAACCGAGGTCATCATCCGGTCGTCGGTGATCAGGTACCCACTCGCATCGTGGGCCACGTGCTCCTTGACCAGCCCTGAATTAGGCTGGAACCCGATAAAGATGAAGCAGCCGGTCACCGCCAACCGTGACCGTTGACCGGTGACGGTGTCCACGAGGGCCAGCTCCTTGAGTCCGGTGGGGCCGCCGATCAGCTCCTCGACCCGCTTGTTCCAGATCACTTCGATCTTGGGGTTGGCGAAGAGCCGCTGCTGGAGGATCTTCGAGGCCCGGAGCTCCTCACGCCGGTGAATCAGATACACCTTGCTGGCGTAGCGGGTCAGGTAATCGGCCTCCTCCACGGCCGCGTCACCGCCGCCGATCACCGCAATGGTCTCCTGCTTGAAGAAGGCCCCGTCGCAGACCGCGCAATAGCTCACACCCCGGCCGGCGTACTCCTGCTCGCCTGGCACCCCCAGCTTGGTCGGGGTACCACCGGCCGTCAGGATGACCGCCGGGGCGCGGTAGACGTCGCCGCCGGTCGCGGTCACTTCGAAAGTGCCGTCCTCGCGCCGAGTTACCCCCTCGACGTTGGCCTGCCGGATGTCGGCCCCGAACTTCAGGGCATGGTCCGTCATCAGCTTGGCCAAGTCTCGCCCCAGGATGCTCTCGAAACCGGGATAGTCCTCGATCTTCTCAGTGTTCAGCAGCTCGCCGCCCGTTACGCCCCGTTCGAGGAGGACGGACCGGATCATGCCGCGGCCGGCGTACATGGCCGCGCAGAGCCCGGCCGGGCCGCCTCCCACGATGATCAGGTCGAATTCGCTGTGGTTGCTCATAAAGGAAATATACGCCTCCCGTCTACTCCCCTGTCACAGGGGGCCCAGGTGGAGGAGGTTCACGGCCCCGTGGCAGGCCGATAGAGTCCCCACCAGGATGTCCACCGGGGTGCCTTGGGCCCCGGCCCGTGCGACTTCGGCGTCCCCCGCCAGGACCGACCTGGTGCTGAAGGTCCCAACCGCGAACACCAGGTGGCGCACCACAAACAGCACCGGGCCCGCGGTGGGCCGGCCTTGGTTCAGCCGGCTCCTGAGTTCGGTGACGGACTCCGACATTTCCCAGGTGCGGGGCGCCCGAATCACCGGACAGAGCGTGGGCTCGATGCAGTGGGTGGGACAGAGCCAATCGGCGAACGAGACGTAGCGGGTCCCATCGGGAGCAGAGCGGTCGTAAGGAGTTCCCGGGCCCTGGTCCAGCGGGCGGACCTCGACGGGCCGGCCCGGCCAGCGACGGCGGGCCCGCCGAACCACCCACTGGAACATGAGGTGAGGCATGAAGGGAGAAGGGACGATGACGTCGTCCGCCCCGGCCTCGGTGATTCCACCCAGATACTGATCGAAGAATGCGTCCCAGTCGGAGACGACCAGACGGCGATCGGCGGCCTCACCCAACTCGCTCATCATCTGGCAGGCCGGGTTCCGGTCTACCACCACGACCTGCCGATAGGTCGCCTTCCCCTTGGCTCGGGCCTGATCGAGCTGGTGAGCGTAAAAGGTCCCGTAGCAGCCGCCACCAACGATGATGACTTCGCCGAGCCGATCGGGGGTGGAACGGACCTCGTCCAATGGCGCCGAGGCCGGCTCAGAGAACGTCACCGAATCATCCTTCCTCCATCCACTACCAGCGTTTCGCCGGTGACGTAGTCCCCGCTCCGCAACAGAAAGAGGATGGCATTGACGACGTCCGCGGGGCTGCCCAGGCGCTGCAGCGGCGTGGTGCGGCGGAGATGTTCGCGCGAGGCCTCGTCCCAGTCGTCAGGCGGCAGAACCGCTCCGGGGGCGACCGCGTTGACGGTGACATCGGGAGCGCAGGTGCGGGCCAGGATCTTGGTCAGCATGACCACGCCAGCCTTGCTGATGCAGTGAGCGGCGTAGCGGGGCCACGGCTCCAGTCCGCCGACGTCGGCCAGATTGATGATCCTCCCCTTTGCCTCACGCAGCGCGGGGAGGGCGCCCTGAGCGCAGAAGAAACAGGCGCGGAGGTTCAGGTTGAAGATCTCGTCCCAGGCCTCGGGGCTGGTCTCCTCCACCGTCAGCCGTTTCATGATTCCCGCGGAATTGATCAGGACGTCGAGACGCCCCAATCGGGAGGCGACGCGGACCGGGAGATCCCGGGCCTGGGCCGCGTCGGTGAGGTCGGCGGCAAAGCACTCGGCCACCCCACCCTGCCGGCGAATCTTGGCCCGCAGGCGCTCGGCGTCTTCGACCGATTCGTGGTGGTGAATGGCGACCGACATTCCCTGCTCGGACAGGGCGTAGGCAATAGCGGAGCCCAGCCGCCGGCCGGCGCCGGTGACCAGGGCGGCGCGGCCTCGCAGCTCCATGGTCAGATCGCGGTGTTGGTGACGGGCAGGATGTGACCGGTGATACCCGAGGCGGCCTCGCTGGCCAGGAAGAGGACCGCGTTGCAGATCTGCTCGGGCTCGACGTACTTCGCGTTTTCGCCCACCTCGGCGACGTTCTGCGTCGTACGTACCATGCTGGGAGCCACGGCGTTCACCCGGATCCCTCGATCCTGAAGCTCCCAGGCGAGGCTCTGGGTCAGCCCGGCCACCCCCGCCTTGGCGGCGCTGTACGCGGCCAGGTTGGGGATGGGGCGATAGTACGCGACCGAGGCAAAGTTGACGATGCTCCCTTTGGACTTGGCCAGGGCCTCGACCGCGGCCCGGCAGACGAGGTAGGTGGTCTTGAGGTTGATGGCGATTTCGCGATCGAAGGCGTCAGGCCCGTGTTGCGAGATCGGTCCGTAGGTGGTCAGCCCGCCCGCCACGTTGACCACGGTGTCGAGGCGTCCGAAGTGCTTGACCGCGGTCTCCACCGCGAGGGCGGCGATGTCGGGTTCGGTGAGATCCCCGGCCGACGGCCGCACGTCGATCCCCTCAGCCGCGAATTCCTTGACCCGCTCCGCCAGGCCCACGGCGTTGCGGTCGGTGGAAACGATCTTGGCCCCGGCCCGCCCGAAGGCGAGCGCGATCGCTCGACCGATCTGCCCGGCGCGGCCCACCCCGGTCACCAGCACCACTTTCCCTTTGAAGTCGAACAGAGTCGCCATCACACCCCTCCACGTTTTTCAGCACAACGGCCCCAGCGCCCGGACGGTTCCCTCGTGAAGCTATCCGGCAGGAACCGGAGGCGGGGGTCGCAGGGTTTCGAGTTGTTCCAGCCATTCCATGGGGACCTGCTGGGAGCCCAAGCCGGAGTGCGCGTCTCCCGGCTCGCCGTCTCCGTGCCAGTCGCTGCCACCCGTACGCGCCAGGCCGAGCACGCGCGCGTGCTCCGTGAGCCGGGCGCGGAGACCGGCGTCGTGCTTGGGATGCCGAATCTCGACGCCGTCCAGGCCCTCGGCCTTGAGTCGTTCGAGCAGCGACCGGGTTCCCCGCTCCCGCAGGTGAGCGGCGGACACGACTCCGCCAACCGAGTGGACCAGATCCGAGACGGCGCGAAAGCTGGGGAGCTGCTTCTCCACGAAGCCGGGCCGGCCTCGCCCGAGGTAGCGATCGAACGCGTCCCCGACATCGGCACAGAAACCGCGTTTGACCAGCGCCCGCGCGACGTGCGGCCGGCCCACGCTGGCGCCTCCGGCTTCCTGCTCCACGTCCGCCTCGGTAAGCGGAACCCCGATTCGCTGGAGCTGAGCGGCCATCGCCGCGCCCCGGCGGGTCCGATCCGCTCGGGCGACTAGCAGGAATCGCTCCAGCTCCGGAGCCCCGATCGGGAGGAAGTAGGCCAGGACGTGCATCTCGCCCCAGGCGGCGGCCACCGAAAACTCGCAGCCGCTGATCAAACGCACGCCCGATCGGCCCGCCGCCTCCATCGCGGCGGGGAGACCGTCCAGCGTATCGTGGTCGGTGAGGGCAAAGGCGGCCAGCCCCGCGCGGGCGACCCGGGAAACAACTTCCTCGGGCGTGCACTCGCCGTCCGAGGCGGTCGAATGCACGTGCAAATCGACGGTGGCCGGCGAGGGCGGCTGGGCGTTCAGCGGCGGTACCCTGTCTCCGGGGCGGTCCAGGAGGGTTGGGACCGACGAAAGAGCTCGGTGAGCTCGGCGTCGGACAATTCGTTGAGCGAGGCTTCCGGGCTCCGCGACCCGAGCGGCGAGTAACGCACGACTCGCTCCTCGCGGGCCTCGCCGCTCGCCCTGGCAAACACCAGGCCGAACTCGTCCCGGGTGTACTGGGTGACCCGGCCGCTGGGGCTGACCTCCCAGCGCGTGCCGTCAATTTCGAGAACCCGTCGCGACATCCGTTACTCCCCGCTGGTCGGTTCCGGTTGCGGATGCAGCGGGATCTCTTCCCAGAGGTCCCACGCATCCGGCGCATAGGATGCCAGCGTCTGCAGCTTCATCTCCAGACTCAGTTCGTCTCCCGTTCGCGAAGCCCGCGAGCGATGAGACATGGGGCTCGGACTCTCGTTGAACTCGAGGAAGGTCCCCGGACGATCAGGACTCCGGAATACCCAGAGGCGCTGGCCTCGCCGCTCCAGCACCACCGCCAGCTGTGTGACCGTGCGCAGGTACTCCGATTCGTTGGCCGGAGAGACCGTGACCTTGGAAACGCTCAGGGCGCGGGGCATCTCAGGCCGCACCCTCCGGGAAGGCCTGCAAGCCGGACTGCACCTCAGCCATGAAGCGGTCGGCGTCGGCGCCGTCCACGATCCGGTGATCGTAGGCCAGCACCAGCATGCCGGTGACCCGGATGCCGAGGGCGTCGCCCCCGTCCGGCAGGGTGATGACGGCGGGCCGCTTCTTGATGCTGCCGACACCCAGAACGGCCACCTGGGGCTGATTGATGATGGGCGTGCCGGCGTAACTGCCGAAGACCCCCGGGTTGGTGATGGTGAAGGTGCCGCGCTGCACCTCGTCCGGGGTCAGCTTCTTGGACCGGGCCCGTTCGCCCAGGTCATTGATGGCGCGGGCGATCCCCATCAGGGACAGCTCGTCGGCATGCTTGACGACCGGGACGATCAGGCCCCAGTCGAGCGCCACCGCGATCCCCAGGTTGATTTCATTGCGGTAGATCGTGGCGTCTCCGGAGACCGCGGCGTTGACCACCGGGTGCCGGCGGAGCTGCTCCGCCACCACTTTGGCGATGAAGGCCAGGTAGGTCAGGTTCACGCCGCGCTCGGCGTACTCCCGCTTCTTGCCGGCCCGGATCTGCGCCACCTGCGAGTAGTCGATCTCGAAGAAGCTGTTGACGTGGGCCGAGGTCCGCCGAGACATGATCATGTGATCGGCGGTGAGCTTGCGGATGCGAGACCAGGGCTCGACCCGATCACCCGGCCAGGCATCCACGCCCGCCGGAGCGGGGATCGACGGAGTCGGTGCCGCGGGACGAGCAGGCGCCGCAGTCGGTCGAGGCGCGGGAGCCGCGACAGGCGCCTGCGGCACCGTGGCCGCCCCACGGTCCAGGTAGCTCAGAATGTCGTTCTTGGTCACCCGGCCAGCGATCCCGGTTCCCGGCACCGCCGTCAGGTCCACCTGGTGTTCCGCCGCGATCTTCCGCACTAACGGGGTGGACCGCTGGCGGAGCCGCTCTTCGGCGGTCTCGGCCCCATCGGGCTGGGGCATGGAAGCGGTGGCCCGCGCCGTGGCAACCGGTGCCGGGGGAGCGGGGGCTGGGGCCGGCGGAGCCTTGGGCGCCGGCGGAGGTGGTGCCGGCGATTTGGGAGCGGCCGCCCTGGTCGGTGCCGGCGGTGCCGGCGCGGGAGCCGGTGCGGCGGGCGCGGCGGGCTTCGAGGGGGCAGCGGCCGCGGCGCCCGCTTCGGTTTCGATACGGGCCACCACCGTCTGCACGGCCACGGTCTGCCCTTCCTGCACCAGGATCTCCGCCAGCACCCCACCGCTGGGGGCCGGGATCTCGGCGTCCACCTTGTCGGTGGAGATCTCGAACATCGGCTCATCGCGCTTCACCGCGTCTCCCACCTGCTTGAGCCACTTCGAGAGCGTCCCCTCGGCGATGGACTCGCCCATCTGGGGCATGATGACGTCAATCTTGGCCATACTCACTCCATATGAGGGCGGTCGGTCGGGAGGGCCTTCCCCGGAGAACGACCGGTTAACTCAGACGACTTAATATGCCGCCAACCACCGTGCTGCCCCAACCAGGTCCTCGGTCTGGGGCAGAACGTAGTCCTCCAGCGTCGGAGCGTAAGGGAGAGGCACGTCATGCGCGGCCACGCGCCGTACCGGCGCGTCCAGCCACTCGAACGCCTGCTCGTTGATCCGGGCAGTGATCTCGCCGGCCACTCCCCCGGTCTTGGTATCCTCGTGGGCGATCAAGACCCGGTTGGTCTTCCTGACCGTGGCCATGATCGCCTCGTCGTCCATCGGGAGCAGGGTGCGAAGATCCAGCACTTCCACCGAGAGTCCATCTTCCCGCTCCAACTGCTCGGCTGCCTCCAGTGCCTTGAACACCAGGGCCGACCAGGTGACGATCGAGAGATCGGTCCCCTCCCGCGCCAGGCGTGCCTTGCCGATCGGGGTAAGAATTTCCTCCCCCTCGGGGATGTCCTCCTTGATCCGGCGGTACAGATACTTGTGCTCGAAATACAGCACCGGGTCGTCGTCCCGGATGGCACTCTTGATCAGCCCCTTGGCGTCCCGGGCCGTGGCCGGGCAGACGATCTTGAGTCCGGGCGTGTGCAGAAAGGCCGCTTCGGGGTTCTGTGAATGGAAGGGCCCGCCCCTGACATAGCCACCCGAGGGGCCGCGAACCACGATCGGGGTGGACAGGCCAGCCCGATATCGCGCCGTGGCCACGTAGTTGGTGATGATGTCGTAGGCGCAGGAGATGAAGTCGATGAACTGCATCTCGCACACCGGCCGCAATCCCATGTGCGCCGCGCCGGCCGCCGCCCCTACGATCGCCGCTTCGGAGATCGGGGTGTCGATCACCCGGGATTCGCCGAAGCGCTTCTGGAATCCCTCGGTGACCTTGAAGGCGCCGCCGTAGGCGCCAAC
>DATIWD010000037.1:0-5909 GCA_035519565.1 Gemmatimonadales bacterium
GATCGTCAACGCTCATCGCGTAGGGCAGCGAGCGAGCCGCACTGGGCGCGGTCCATTCCTTGAACGACTCGGTGGCCGGGTCGAAGCGCACCAGTTTGCCCCTCGGGTAGTCATCAACCCAGATCCGATCGTCTGACGTGATCGCGATCCGGCGCGGTCGAGACCCCCGTTCCGGCAGCGAGTATTCCTTGAGCTTGAAGCTGGCCGGGTCGATGGTGCCGATCCGGTTGGCGCCAAACTCGTCGAACCAGGGGCGCCCCTTGGAGTCGATCGCGATGCCGTAGGGGCGAGAGCCCTCCTGCGGCATCCGGACGATGCGGATTGCCCCGTCGGCCATGGAGATTCGCCCCACCGCATTGCCGCCCTGCACCGTGAACCAGAGATTGCCGCGCCCGTCGTTGGCGAGCGTATGCGGATCACCCAGATCCTTGGGAAGTGGGTAACGGGTGATCTTCCCGCTGCCCGGATCGAGCCGATTGAGGGTCCCGTTGGTGTTCCCGGTATACCAGACCTGCCCGTCGGCAGCGACCAGCAGGTTGTGGGGGTGGCTGTCGGCATCGATCTCGTAGCGTTTGAAGCTTCCGGTCGCCGGGTCGAGGTAAGCCACATAGTTCCCGGCCTGTCCGACGAACCAGACCCTCCCTTGCTGATCGGGGTAGGGGTCGCGCGGCCGGGTGTCCGGCCAGGGAACGGTCCATTCGGTGATCGGAACGGTCTGGGCGGCAGCCGCGGCGGGGGTGAGAAGCGCTACCGCGGCAATTGAGAGAAAGGCTGGAGCGGTGCGACTCATATCAAGGTCCAATCAAGAACAGGTAACTCCAGGATGAGGCCATTCCCGACGCCGCGCCAGGGTTGTGCATCCAAGTATGAAGAATGAAACGGTCCGCGCGCCTGACCCCGTTAAATTTCGACCATGACACCAGGTAGGTCCCGACCCGTATTTCACGACGCCTCAGGGCGGCGTTGGGACCGGCTCCGGATCGGGGCGCTGGCCCTGGGCATTGGAGTCACCCTCCTCTTCGGCCTCCTGGCGGTGAGTCTGGTCATCCCGCCTCTGCTGCCGAGTCTTCCGCTTCAGCTGACCCCAACCGATACGGCCGGCACTCATCCCCTGACAACCGGCCGGGGCGATCGCCCCCCGGCGCCGGTGATTTCGCGTCACCTGGAGCGCGAGCGACTGGCTAGCCGGAAGCGCCTGTTCGACTACCTGCGACGCAACCCGGTGCCGCCAGCCCGGCGCTACAGTCAAATGCCGACGACGCGGCCACGCTATCGGGCCGATTCGCTGCTGGAGAACCGGGTAGACCCGATCGTGGCCGGCTTCTACGTCAATTGGGACGACAATTCGCTGGCTTCTCTGCGGCAGCATGTCGATCGGCTCGACTGGGTGGTGGCAGAGTGGGGTCTCCTGGGCCGGGGCACGGGCCCGGGTGGTCTCCTGTTCCAGGTCGACAAGCGGGCTCTGGCCGTCGTGGCGCAGGCCAAGGTTCCTCCCGAGATCCTCCTGCTGATCACCAATACCACCGGGAACGACTTCGATCCCCGGCTGGTCAAGCGAATCGTCGAATCTCCCAAAGTGAGCCGTCAGGTCATCGACACCATCGCCCAGGTCCTCGACCGATACAACCTGGCCGGGGTGACGCTCGACTTCGAGCAGATCCCGCCCAACCTCCACCCGGCGGTGCTGCGGTTCGTTCGTGAGCTTCACGCCGAGCTGTCCAAGGCGGGCCGCATCGTGACCCAGGCCCTGCCGGGTGGGGACGAGAGCTGGCCGATCGCGAAGTACGCCCAGGCGAACGACCGGGTCTTCCTCATGCTTTACGACGAGCATGACGCCTCGGATCCGCCCGGCCCGGTGGCCAGTGAGGGCTGGTTTACCCAATACCTCGACCGGGCCATGCGGCTAATCGGCCCCAAGAAGCTGCTGGTCACCGTGGGGCAGTATGGATACCACTGGACCGAGACGGCGGACAACGCCGAGGCGCTCGATTTCCAGGAAGCGATGCAGCTGGCCCGAGACCACGACCAGCTGCCCACCCTCGATCCGGTGGCCCGGAATACGAGGTTCGCCTGGTCCGATCCCGACAGTACCGACCACATCGTGTGGACCCTCGACGCGCCGGCGGCCTATAACGAGCTGCGCCTGGCCACGGAGCGTGGCGTCGCAGGGTTCGGGGTCTGGCGACTGGGCGCGGAGGATCCCTCGCTCTGGACCGTCCTCAGCCGCGCGGGAGTGGCGCCGACACCGGCCGGCCTCGATACCATCCGGGTGAGCTACGACGTGGACTTCCAGGGCACCGGGGAGATCCTCAAGATGGTGGCCAAGCCGAGCCTCGGCCGCCGTACCCTGGAGACCGACGCCTCCGGACTGATCCGCGCCTCCCAGGTCGAGGCCCTGCCTTCCACCTACGTGATCCGACGGTATGGCCGCCAAGAGAAAACCGTCTCCCTGACCTTCGACGACGGCCCCGACGGTGATTGGACCGGCCCGATCCTCGACACGCTAGCCTCGCGGGGGGTCAAGGCCACGTTCTTCATCATCGGCCAGAATGCGGAGATCCATCCCGAGCTGCTGCGCCGGATGTATCGCGAAGGGCATGAGATCGGAAACCACACCTTCACCCATCCCAATCTCGCGCTGACCGGGCGCCTGGCGACGCGGCTCGAGTTGACCGCGTCGGAACGGCTGGTGGAGGCCCTGCTCAATCGCCGGAGCATTCTGTTCCGGGCTCCCTATTTCGGAGACGCCGAGCCCACCACCGCCGACGAGCTGATACCGATCTCTCAGGCGCAGGATCTGGGTTACATCAGCGTAGGCCTCCACATCGATCCCGGCGACTGGGCCACTCCCGGGGCCGACTCCATCGTGGGGCGTACGCTCGATCAATTGAATCGCGGCAACATCGTCCTGCTGCACGACGGCGGCGGTAATCGGCTTCAGACGGTGCAGGCGCTGGGCCCCCTGATCGACTCGCTCAAGGCCAGGGGCTACAGCTTCGCCACGGTCAGCCAGCTGGCCGGGTTGACCCGGGATCAGGCCATGGTGCCGCTCCCCAAGGCCGGCCAGCTGGAGCGCTTCGTAGAGCTGGGCTCGTTCTCCCTCGCGGGAGGAATCGAGCTGTTTCTGCGCTGGCTCTTTCTCATTGCGGTGGTGCTGGGCATCGGCCGGCTGGCGATCATCGTTTCCCTGGCCCTGGTTCAGCGACTTAAGCGGCGCCTGCCGATCCCGGCCGACTTCCACCCGTCGGTCTCGGTGATCGTGCCGGCCTACAATGAGGAGCGGGTGGTGGTGAACACCATCGAGTCGCTGCTCAAGCAGGACTGGACGGGCCTCGAGATCGTGGTGGTAGACGACGGGTCACGGGACCGGACCTTCGAAGTCGCCCAGGAAGCCTTCCAGGCCAACCCCGCGGTCCGGATCTTCCGCAAGCCCAATGGCGGGAAGGCCAGCGCGCTCAACTACGGTCTGGGTCGCGCGACCGGCGAGATCGTGGTGGCGCTCGATGCCGACACCATCTTCGAGCCCGACACCGTCACCAATTTGCTGGCCCCGCTGGCCGACCCCGACGTCGCGGCCGTAGCCGGCAACGCCAAGGTCGGGAACCGGATCAACCTGGTCACTCGCTGGCAGGCCATCGAGTACATCACCAGCCAGAACATTGATCGCCGGGCCTTCTCCCTGATCAATGGCATCACCGTGGTCCCTGGTGCGGTGGGAGCCTGGCGGCGGGCGCAGGTGCTCGACGCGGGCGGATTCAGCGACGCCACCCTGGCGGAGGACCAGGATCTGACCATGACCCTCCTCAAGCGGGGGTGGCGGGTGGCCTACGCCGACCACGCGATCGCCTGGACCGAAGCGCCGGACACCCTGCGCACCCTGGCTCGGCAGCGCTTCCGCTGGAGCTTCGGGACCCTCCAGTGCGCCTGGAAGCATCGGGAGGTGCTGCTCCGGCCCCGCTACGGCGCCTTCGGCATGGTGGCGATGCCGAACATCTGGATCTTCCAGCTCCTGTTCCCGTTCATCTCACCGGTGGCAGACCTGCTGTTCCTCTGGTCGCTGGTGAGTGTCTGGCTCAACAAGATCGAGCACAGCGCCGAATATGCCCTCACGAGCCTGGAGCAGGTGGTTGGCTTCTATCTGATCTTTCTCGCGATCGACTGGGCCGCCGCCGTGATCGCGCTCCGGATGGAGCCGGAGGAGGACCAGTGGCTCGCCTGGCTGGTGTTGTTACAGCGGTTCGTCTACCGGCAGGTGATGTACCTGGTGGTGGTGAAGTCGGTCTACTCCGCGCTCAAGGGGCGGATGGTCGGGTGGGGCAAACTGGAGCGGAAGGCGACGGTGACGGCGCCCTGACGAGCGGTTTCCGACTCAGGGAACGGGAACCCAGACCGTGCCTTCGTCGAATCGCGCCAGCTCGCGCAGGCCGAGTTGGCGGGCCAGGCGATCGGGATGGGCGGCGGGGAGCCAGGTGGTATCCCTGAATCCGATCAGCGCGCCGTGGTGTTCGACCAGCACTCTCCCGAAGTCGGCGACGGTATCCGGGCTGGTAGACAGGGGCACTTCCCGCGAGGGGCGGCCGACCTGGAAGTAGATCGGGACCGGGTTGTTGCTGAACAGCTCATGGTCCTGTCCCTGGCCCCGGATCCACTGTATCAGAGGCGACGCCCGCCAGGCATAGCTGTTGTAATCCCAGCCGTTCTCCCTGACGTCCTCGATCTCATCCCGCAGCCAGAAACCCGCACCCACAAACCAGAGGGCGAGTGCTGCCATTGTGAGGACTCGTTGCCAACTCTTCCAGCGCGGCCAACTCAAGGCAACGGTGACGGCTATCGCGGCGTCACCCAGCAGGATCAATGGAGAAAGGAGCCGGCTGTCGAAGGGGATCTCGTGACCGACCAGGATCCGGGAATAGACCAACACTCCGACGTGGGCCATCCCCAGCAATCCCGCAGCGAGGAAGAACCGGGTCACCAGCTCTTCCGGCCAGCGCCGCCAGGGCAGGCGTAGCGCCAAGCGTACCATCAGCACCAACAACGCCAGGGCGACCAGCGCCGCGAGCGGAGTCTCCCACTTCGACTCGGACAAGGACGGGGCAAGCCATTCCCCCAACGCGGCCCGCGCCTCCTCGAGATTGGCGGCCAGGTGGGTATCGAGCGAATCCAGCCCCAATGGGACATGGTCGGTCCCGACCGAGCACCGGATCAGCCAGATGGTATTGAGAATCAGGGCCGGCAGGCCGGCCACTATCGCCCGCTGGATTCGGACCTTCCATTGGGCCGGCTGCGCGAAGGCCCAGAGCACTGCCGCGGCCGGAACGCCTATCCCGACATAACGGACCATCGAGGCCAAAGCGGCCAGGAGGCCATAGCGAAGCGGGCGTTCCGGGCTCCGCACCATGGTCCAGAGCGTGATCAGCAGCAGAGCGAGGAAGAGCGGTTCGCTCAGCGTGCTGAAGTGCAGCTCGATGAACGCCGGCGTAGCCAGAGCCAACCCGGCCGCCAGCAAACTCGCGCCGAGACCGGCGAGACCCTCGACTAAGAAGACCAGTGTCGCGATCCCGACCATGGCGGAGACCGCCTCCACCTGGGTCGCGGCACTGGGGCCGGTGGCGCCGAACAGCATGGGGAGGCTTATCGCGAGACTGAATCCAGGAGGAAACGTTCCCTTGCGGCTGGTGCTGTCGGCGTCCCACCAATCGGCGTAGGGGGCGTACAGTTTGCCGGTGTGCACCAGGTTTGCCGCCTGCCCCACGTAGGTCATCGAATCAGGATCGAACCCGGGACCCGCCACTCGGTTGAGGGCAAAGACGCCCGCGAACGCCAGGAGTCCGAGGGCGATACCCCGCCAGAGGGTCGCTCCTGCCGGAAGCGAGACCGGCAGATCGGTTAGCGGATTGGCCAGGCCGGGC
>DATIWD010000038.1:0-2027 GCA_035519565.1 Gemmatimonadales bacterium
ACCTGGAATCGAAGCGTGCGGCCGGGGGCGCCGAAGAGGATCGCGTGCCGAGCCGATTCGCTGTGATCACGCCAGGGTGCGGTCAGGTCGAACTTGAATGCCTTGGCCAGCGTGGGCAGCACCGCTCGGCGCAGATATCCCGAGGGCTCGCCCCAGGGGAGGATGACACCCTCGAGAATCGAGATGCTCTGATCTCCCAGGACCAGTTCGGCGTTGACTTCCCGTCGGGTGCCGACGCCGTGGCACTCGGGACAGGCCCCGAAGGGAGAATTGAAGGAGAACTGGCGTGGCTCGAGCTCGGGCAGCGAGAGACCGCACACCGGGCAGGCAAAGCGCTCCGAAAATATGGTAGACGGGGAGAACGGGAGAGCGGGAGAACGGGTATCGCCGCCACGATCCTGTTCCCCTGTTTTCCTGGTCCCCTGTTCCCCGCCGTGCCTCGCCACCTCCACCACCCCATCCGCCGCCTTGAGCGCGGTCTCGATCGAGTCGTTGAGTCGACTGCGATCCGAGGCTCGGACTACCAGACGGTCCACCACCACCGCGATGTCGTGGTTCTGTCGCCGGTTCAGCTTGGGCACCTCGCCCAGGTCGTACACCGTCCCGTCGACGCGGACCCGGAGAAAGCCCTGCTTCCGGATCTCTTCGAACAGATCGCGGAACTCGCCTTTCCGGCCGCGGACCAGGGGGGCCAGGATCTCGATCCGGGTCCCCTCGGGCCAGCCGAGCATGGTCTCGGTGATCTGAGCCGCGCTGGAGCGCTCCACCGGACTGCCGTCGTTGGGGCAGTGGGGGATTCCCGCGCGGGCCCAGAGGAGCCGGAGGTAGTCGTAGATCTCGGTGACCGTCCCTACCGTGGAACGGGGGTTCTGGCCAGTGCTCTTCTGCTCGATCGAAATGGCCGGGGAGAGGCCTTCGATCGCGTCCACGTCGGGTTTCTCCATCAGCCCGAGGAACTGGCGAGCGTAGGCCGACAGCGACTCGACGTAGCGCCGCTGCCCTTCAGCGTAGATGGTGTCGAAGGCGAGGGAAGACTTCCCCGATCCGCTCAGCCCGGTAAGGACGGTGAGGCGGTTCCGGGGGATGACAACCGAGATGTTCTTGAGGTTATGAGCGCGGGCGCCGCGGACGACGAGCTGTTCCTCTGACATAGCCTCGGAACGTAGCCCGCATCGCGGCAAGATTCAATTGAAGGGTACCGCCGAGCCTAGCTCTTGGGGGCCTGTTCCGCCGCCTTCTTGAAGTCCTCGATCGACCGCGCGTGTTCGGTGTATTCCGGCCGCTTGGCCTTGATCTCGGCGTCGTAGTGGCTGAGGAAGGCGGTGTAGTTCCTGGCCAGGGCCTTGGAGTCTTTCTGAAACCGGGCCGCCGTTCCCAGCAGGACGTAGCCCAGCAGGTGGCCGGGTTGCTTTAGCAGGATCGTGTCGGCCAGCGCCTCCGCTCCGGATACGTCGCCGGTGTGCATCCGGAGCATCGCGGCGTGGTAGCGCGCGTCGGCATCGATGCTGTCCAGCATGCCGTAAGCCTGAAGCGCCATGGGCGTGAATTGGGCCACCCCCGCGTCGTCACCGGACTCCGCGCTCCGCATGATCCGGTTATACAGCCGGTCGAAGCGCTCCCGGGGGGTCATCTGGCTGATGTCCGGCGGGGCGCCACCCGGGCTCCCGCCACCAGCGAATGGAGCGGCAGGCGGTGTGGTATCGGCGGCGGGAGGGCGCGCGGAGCTACCCCGCAGCAGCAGCCCCAGGACCACCGCGATGCCACCCACGATCGTGCCACCAACCGCCATCCAACGCAGCCGCTCACCCGCTCGAACGGGGCTCCGGCCCATCGCCGTTCCGCACTGATGGCAAAAGGCTGCACCGGGGCTGCCGAGGGCACCGCAGGCGGGACAGGTCGAAGTGGGAAGGGGCTGCGTCATTCGTGACTCCTTGAGGGACTGGCTGGGGTGAGGAAACTTGGCTTTAAGGATTCGGATCGCCAAGCCCACGGTCTGAAGAGACTCTCACAGTCGTGCTCACGCTACG
>DATIWD010000039.1:0-10683 GCA_035519565.1 Gemmatimonadales bacterium
GGTGTGATGGACGCGGCCTCCGCTGGTGCCAAGGAAATCTCCGGCAGCCTCACCCTCGGCATTCTGCCGGAGGCGTCGAGCCGGGTCTCTCCTCATGTAGACGTGGCGGTCTTCACCGACCTGGGCAACGCCCGGAATAACATCAACGTGCTGACCAGCGATGTGGTCGTGGCCTGCGGCGTCGAGGGACCGGGCACCGCATCCGAGGTGGCCCTGGCGTTGAAGTCGGGGAAACCGGTGGTCTTGCTTGCCGCTGACGAAGCGGCGCTCCGGTTCTTCGAAGGACTGGCGCCTGGCCGGATCCGGGGCGCGGCCGATGTGAGCGAGGCGATCAAGATGGTTCGAAACGCCCTGGCGGGCCGCGCGTGATGTTCTGTATCCTCTGGGAGTTCCGAGTCCCACGCGAGAAGCGGGAATCGTTCGAGCAGATGTACGGCCCCAAGGGGCCCTGGGCCCGATTGTTCCGGGAGGACGCGTCCTACCTTGGGACCGAGCTCTATCAATCGGTCGAGCGTCCCGGTTGGTATCTGACCGTAGACCGCTGGGCGTCCCGCGCGTACTACGAGCGATTCCGGAGAGAGCGCGAGGAGACCTACCGCACCATCGACGACCTGGGGGAGCAGCTGACCGAAGAGGAGCGGTTCGTGGGAGAGTTCGAGAGCGAGGGGTAACGCGGATCAGCGGCTGAGCCAGTAGGAGACCTTGATCGCGAAGATGTTGTGCGCCGGAGCGTTCCAGAGGCCAGAGATGTCTCGTCCCAGGTCGAAGTCCCCAGTCGCCACCTGATCCTGCTTCTGGTGCTGCCAGACCAGGAAGAGGGTCGAGCCGGGCAGGTACTCCCACCGTAGCACCGCATTCCCCCGCATCGATCGGAAGTTGAAGCTGGGCTCGTCGAAGACGATGTCGTTGGCGGTCCCGGGATTGGCGTCGGGGTCGATGGTGACGACACCGTTGCTGCGGGTGACCGTCCCCAGGTCCTTCCCGTACACCAGGAAGTCGTAGGTTCGCGGGGCCTTGAGCTCCTTGAAGTCCGCGTAGTCCCCCGAAGAGATCAGCGGTTGCAGGAACACCTGGAGCGAGAGCCGGGGCGTGAAGGTCCAGTCGACCCGGCCCACCATCGAGACTTCCCGTTGGTGGATGGTCGAGAACACGTAGCGATTGCCGTAGGTCGCGCTTGCCAGCGGATCGGTGCCGGTGGTGACGTACTGGGACTGGTTGACCCCGACGGTATAGCGGGGCTCGAACTGGAGCCGCACCCGGGAGGAGGGCTGCACTGCGAAGATGATCCCGTAGTCGGCCTTGTGCTCGTTCGCGGTCGAATGGAACCACTGCCCGTGAATCGCGGCGGTCCAGATGTTCCGACGGTCGGTGTCGTACTCGCCATAGATCGTGTAACCAGTGGGCATATAGGCGAGCGGCCCACCCCGCGTCAGCCGGTCGTCGTAGACCCGGGGGCTGTAGTCGAAGCGCGCAATCGCCGTGGAGAAGTTGCGCAGTGTGTTGGCGGTAAAGAAGGAATAGCTGTTGTTGATCAGGTCGCCATCGAAGTTCCAAGCCTGATTGGTGAAGACCTCGAACTTGTAGAAACGCAGGAACCGATTGGGCCGGTCCTCCTTGTACTGCAGATCGGTCGACACGGCATGACGGTCGGCCAGGGTCTGGAAGCCGAGGTCGTTCGCTTCGTAACCGGGGCTGGTCACCTGGTAGGCAAGGTTCCCCAGCCAGTGCACCCCCGAGGTGCGGGTGAGCGCCAGTTGGCCGGCCACGCCGGGCAGCGAGGTCCGGGTGCTGTCCAGCGAGAACGACTTTGCATCGGGACGCTGATAGTAGCGCCGACTCGCCTCTTGCGTGGCGACGATGGCCGCCGTGGTTCCCCTGACCAGGCTCCCGGAAATCGAGGCGTCCAGCGCCCAGTGCCGTTCGTTCCAGGAATGATTGAGGTCGAGCCCGCCGATGTAGGCCTCGCGCTGGAGCGTGGCGCCCAGCACGGAGTCGGAGAGGTCACGATTGACCGCCGAGAGGAAGGCTCCCGCCTGGGTCTGTCCCTGCCGCATCTCCCGTCGGATCCGGGTCGTGAAGTAGTTGGTCAGGGGCTCGACGCTGGCCTTGATCTGGGCGCCGGCGGTGTCCGCGTAGCGTCCATGCTCGTCCAGGGTCAGCGCATCGATCATGGCGATGGACCACCCGGAGCTGGTCTTCCCGGTGAGCTTGGCCGCCCCGGCGATGGTGGTATGGTCCGGTGAGGTGTAGAAGCTCCATCCCTCGTCCGCCAGCGATCGCTGGGGCGCGCGGCCGATGCGCCGCGAGAAGAACACAGCGGGGAACGAGTAGGAGTTGAAGGTCTGGAGCTGGCCGAAGGTGAACAGCTCCTGGCCCTGGACGAAGAACGGCCGCTTCTCCGGGAAGAACGTCTCGAACGCGCTCAGGTTGACCACCGCCGGATCGACCTCCACCTGCCCGAAGTCGGGATTGATGGTCGCGTTGAGCGTGAGCCCGCCGGTGACCCGGTACTTGAGGTCCGCCCCGGCGGAGCCGTCGTAGGCGCTGGAATCACCGAACGGGTCGCCGGGGTCGATGGTCTGGTAGTCGGCCCGCCCGCTCACGTAGGGCAACACTTCGAGTCGGCGGGGGGCCGGCAGGTCGCCGAGCCCCACCAGGTGGCCGAAGGTCCGGACCCCGCCCTGCTCCTTCTTGGGGGCGAAGGCGAACTGATCCAGCTCCTGCTTGTTCCAGCCGTAGCGCTCGAACTGGATCCCCCACTCCTTGGCGTCCCGGCTGTAGGGCAACTGGGAGAGGGGGATCTCGATCTCTACCGTCCATCCCAGCGAGTCCCGATTCACCTTGGCGTCCCAGACGGCGTCCCAGGAGATATCGAATCCCGCGCCGTTGTTGCTGAGGACGGCGTCCCGCATGGCGCCGCCCGCGGTCACCCGGAAGTAGTAGGCGGTGAGATGGTCGTGACGGGAGTCGAAGTAGACCGCGAAGACGTCACCCTCGACCGGCTCGTCCTTGCGGGCCAGCCGGCGGCGGAGGTTCTTGTAGTCGCTCTCATACATGCGCGCCCCGATGTAGATCGCGCTGTTGCTGATCAACACCCGCACCTCGGTGCGCTCGCTGCCCGGCTTCCCCTCCTCGGGGTCGTATTGCGTGAAGTGCGAGACTGGCGTCGCCGTCGCCCAGGCCGGATCATCCAGCTTTCCATCCAGGTGGAGCTCCGCCGTCAGCGGCGCCGCGAAGACCGTCGGGGACGCGGCGTGACCACGCGCCTCCGGCGGAGGCAGCGCCGGTGCGGCTGGCGGGTCGTCGCTCTGCTCGGCGACGGCGGGCCGGCCCGTGCACAACGCCATGGCGAAGAGCAGCGGCAGGAGTGATCGCATGAAATCGGTTTGGATAGCCAGTCCTGACGGACCCACCGGCCGGGAGTTTCAGGGACGCCGCTGGCGAATCCGGCAGGGGGCAGCTACGATCCCCCGCGGAGGAAGCGATGTCAATTGTACGAATTGCACTGATCGGCGAGCGAAATTCGGAGATCCTGGCCCATCAGGCCATCCCGCTCGCGCTGAGACTGGCCAGCCTGCAGCAGGAGGTGGCTCTCGAATCCAGCTGGATCCGGACCGACGCGCTCGCAGCCGATCCGACGGACCAGCTGGCCGCCTACCACGGGATCTGGTGCGTGCCCGGCTCGCCGTATGCCAGCCTCGAGGGCGCCCTCGGCGCCATCGCGCTGGCACGGGTCTCAGCGCGCCCCTTCCTCGGCACTTGCGGCGGCTTTCAGCACGCGCTGCTGGAATACGCGAGGAATGTGCTCGGAATGACCCGGGCGGAGCACGGGGAGATCGCACCGGAAGCGGAGGAGCCGTTCATCGCTCCCCTGGCCTGCGCGATGGTGGAGCGGTCAGGCCGGATCATTCTCGAGCCTGCCTCGCTCGTGGGAAGTCTTTATGGGGTTCGAGATGTGACCGAGGAATACCATTGCAGCTACGGCCTCAATCCGCGCTACGCGGATCGTCTGACCGACGGCCCGCTCGCCATCGTGGGGCGGGACGAGCATGGCGAAGTTCGAGCGGTCGAGCTGCGCCACCACCCATTTTTCGTCGCCACGCTCTTTCAGCCGGAGCGCAGCGCCCTCAAGGGCCGCAGTCACCCCCTGATCGCAGGGTTCGTGCGCGCCGCGGCTGGGGCGACGAGCGGATCACTGACCAAGGTACGATGACAGACGCCTCTCAGGATGGCAGCGCGGCAGCGCCGCTGGCCATGACCATCTTTCGCAGCCTCACCGGAGTGATCGTCGGGGTGATCGTGGCGGTCGGATCGGCCTACCTCTTCTACCGGATCGCCTTTGCGATTCTACTCCAGATGAACGATCAGATCTTCGTGGACTTCCCCACCGGCTTCTATGTCGCCACCCTGGGCTACGATCTGGTCGCGGGGCTGCTGGGGGGATTCGGGGCGGCCTGGATCTCGGGGCGGCGTCCGGCCTTGCATGGGACCCTGGTGGGGATGGCCCTGGTCGGCCTGACCTACTGGACCTCGCGGGCCGCAACGGGCGAAGAGCCGAAGTGGTTCTACCCCGGAGCGATGATCGTGGCTCTGGTAGGGGCAGCGGCCGGTGGAGCCCTTCGCGCGGCTCTGGCTAGACGATCGCCGGCGGCGCCTGATCCGGCTTCGGCAAACTGACTTCCTGGCCCAGGGCCGGTTTCGCCAGCACCCGTTCCGCGAAATCCAGCCGCGACTCCAGTTCGAGCACGCGGGATTCCAGCGAATCGATCTGCGCCATCCGGCTCTGTAACTCGGCGGTGACCGTTTCCAGCTCCTCGTCGCGATCCCGACCCCGAGAGAAGTACCGATCCCACCGGGTGTTCCACCGCGCGCGGTCGCGCCAGTACCGTGAGGGATAGAAGACCAGCCTCACCAGCGGCCCCACGAACAGCACGAGGAATAGCAACACCCACCATTGCGAGAGCGACGCCATCCACACCATGGTCTGACCCTCCTGGCCCTGGTCCTACCGCTCCGGTGCTTTCGCCCAGACCTGTTCGATCTCTTCGGCGGCCTTCCTCAGGATCTCGACTACCCGCGGGATCGCCGGATCGCCGGGACCCTTGCGCCACGCGTTCTTGTAGCTGACCGCGGCCAGCCGGGCAAAGGCGGAGTTGAGCTCACCCATCGACCCGCCGGCGAAGTCCCGAACCGTGTCCCGCACCCGGTTGAAGATCTCCTCCAGCACATCGCGGTGCTCTTCCAGGAAGGCCTCGCCCTCCGGAGTGATGTGGTAGACCTTCTTGCCGTCGGCCTCGACCACGCGGACGTACCCCTGGTCTTCCAGCAATTGAAGTGTGGGATAGACGGTACCGGCAGAAGGCGTGTAGCACCCGGCCATCTTCTCTTCCAAGGCCTTGATGATTTCGTAACCGTGGCGCGGCTTCTCCTTGAGCAGGCGGAGGATCACGTATTTCACCTCGCCCGACTCGAACATCTGGGTCCGGCGCCGCCGGCCCGACCTGCCATGCCAGCCTCGCCCGAAGCCAAAGGCGAAGGCGTTGGGGCCGAACTGCTCGGCGAAGAAGTCACCTAAGCCCCAGTCATCTCTGTGCTTATGCATCTTTTTGTCTCCAGAAGTATCGTAAGCTATGACTCGCGATATATCGTACGAACTAGCGCAAGATCTGTCAAGAGACCCTGCGGATCCAAATCGCCGCCCCGGAGCGGTGGAGTTCCTTGCGTGCACCACGAAGGGGAGGGTATCTCTATCGGCGCACCCCAACCCGAGCGTGGAAGTCCAAGGTGGGACCCCGATCGCCCCCGCCTCACCGCGGGAGAGAGGAGATGAACCGATGGCCTTCCTGCTGAACCTGTCGCTCACCGCCGCCCTGACGGTCAATCCGACCCCGACCGCCACGGCTCCGCTTCAGGACACTGCCAGCACCAGGAAAGTCGCCAACGTGACGATGCCGACGACGGTTGACGTCGGCACCAGCCACCTGGTGCTCAACGGCATGGCCCTCCGGAAGAAGATGATGTTCAAGGTCTACGTCGCGTCCCTCTATCTCCCGGCCAAGAGCAACAACGCGGACGAGATCCTGGCGGCCGACGCCCCGCGGTACATGGTCATGAGCTTCGTCCGGAGCGTAGACAAGGGCAAACTGTGCGAGGCGTGGGAGGATGGGTTGGAGAAGAACACGCCGAATGCCGGTGAGCAGCTGAAGGCCGACTTCAAGCAGTTGTGCGACTGGATGGAAGACATCAAGGACGGGGAGCAGATGGTGTTCACCTATCTCCCTGAGGGCGGGACCACGGTGGGCGTACGCGGGACGGAGAAGGGTGTGATCGCGGGGAAGGAATTCGGCGACGCGCTGTTCCGCTGCTGGATCGGCCCCAACCCGGCGCCGGGGCAAGGGTTCAAGAAGGACCTCCTGGGTGGCCAATAGCCCCTCGACGCTGGTCGCCTCCTGGGAGCGCTGGCGTCGCGTCCCAGCCGGTCGCTGGATCTTCGGCCGCCTGTTGAGCGGGATGATCCCCTACACCGCCACGATCTCCCCGGAGGTGCTGGAGCTGGCCCCGGGGCGGGCCCGGGTCGCCTTGCGCGACCGGCGGCGGGTCCGCAATCACCTCAATTCCATTCACGCGCTCGCGCTCGCCAACCTGGGCGAGCTCACCAGCGGCCTCGCGATGACGGCGGCGCTTCCCCCGGGCGTCCGGGGGATCGTGACCCAACTCTCGATCGATTATCTGAAGAAGGCGAGAGGACGACTGGAGGCGACCTGCCAATGCAGCGCCCCGGTCGTGACCGAGGCCACCGATCTCGACGTGCGCGCCGAGATCCGGGATGACAGCGGAGACGTGGTCGCCCGGGTGACGGTCCGCTGGAGGCTCAGCCCCACGCCGCCGAGCTGACCCCGGTCACCACGCACCGTCGCGATAGATTTCCTGCCCCTCGAGGAGGGTCATCAGGACCCGGGTCTGATGAATCTCCTCGGGCGGGATCTCGAAGAGATTCCGGTCCAGCACCACCAGGTCCGCCGATTTCCCCACTTCGATCGACCCGGTCTCCCGTTCCTGCTGCATGGCGTAGGCGCCGTGCGTGGTATACGCCGCGATGATCGTGGCGAGGTCCACCCGCTCCTCGGGGATCCATCCCGGCCCGGAGCCGTCCGTGGGTCCTCGGCGGGTGACGGCCACCTGCATCGCCTCGAGGGGGTTGAACGAGGTCACGTTCCAGTCGCTCCCCGCCGCGACAATCGCGCCGCTGCGCGCCACGCTGCCGATCGGATAGAGCCACCTCGCCCGTTCCGCACCCACCCGAGGCTCCGTCAACTCGGTGATGTAGCGATCCGCGAAGGCCCAGAGCGGCTGGAAACCGGCGATCACGCCCAGGGCCGCGAATCGCGGGATGTCCGCCGGATCGATCAGCTCCAGGTGGGCAATGATGGCGCGGAGGTCATGGCTGCGATTTTCCGCCTGTGCTCGCGCCAGAGCGTCGAGCGAGAGGCGGACAGCCCGGTCGCCGATCGCGTGCATGTGGATCTGGAACCCTTCGCGATCGAGCGTCACGACCATCGCGTCCAGGACCGCGGGCTCGAAGGTCAGAGTTCCGTTCTCCCCTGGCCGGTCGACGTACGGCTCCAGCAGGGCAGCCGTATGCGCCTCGATCACCCCATCCACGTGAATCTTGACGGCGATCGGCCGCACTCGTCGGGACGTGAATCGTTCACGCAGACCCCGCAGTTTGGTGATCAGCTCCTCGTCGGCGGGCCCGTCCACCCGGAGCGCGGCGACCACCCGGGCCGGCAGCTCATTCTCGGCCGCCAGCGCGGCGTAGGCCTCCAACCGCACCTCGTCCGCGTCCGCGTCATAGAGCGCGGTGATCCCGCACCGGCTCGCCAACTCCAGGGCCCGACGCAGGCCGTTCTGGCATTCCTCCGCGGTGTACGGCGGGAGGATGCGATCAATCAGGTCCATCGCGGCTTCGCGAAGAGTGCCGCTGGGCCTTCCGTCGGGGTCACGCTCGATCCGACCCCCTGGAACGTCCGGCGTGTCGCGGCCGATCCCCGCCAGCGCCAGCGCTTTGGAATTGGCCCAACCGGAGTGGCCGTCGGCCGTGGTGAAATACGCAGGACGGTCGGCGATGACCGCATCCAGCACCCGCCGGTGCGGATTGCCGTCCGGGAAGACCGGGAGATGCCATCCCCAACCCCTGATCCACCGGTAGAACGGATGGGCCCTGGCGTAGGCCTGCACCGCCCGCAGGACATCCGACTCGGTGGCCTCTCCGCTCAAATCACATTCGGCGAGCTCGATCCCGCCGGCGATCGGATGGACATGGGTGTCGTGGAATCCGGGGAGCACCAGCCGCCCTTCCAGCTCGATCACCGAGGTGGAGCGGCCGGCCAGCGCCAACGCGCCATCGTCGTCCCCGACGAACACGAACCGGCCGTCGCGCACCGCCACCGCCTGCGCCCAGCTCCGGTCCGCATCGACGGTGTAGATCGCTCCCCCCAGCAGAATGAGATCGGCCGGCGAGGAGGTCGCCCCTCGATAGCTCGTGCGAGCGCCCTCGCGTCGGGGACCTCCCTTGACCGGTGTCATCGAGCAGCCTGAGTGGGCGCGGGGGCGAGTGCCCACCCGGTCATCCCGCTCAGCCAGGAAAAGGGATCGATGGTCACGTGTTGCACCCGGGTCGCCACGGCGGCGACGTTGGTGGGCGCGTACAGGAACAGGGCCGGTGCATCGGCATTGAGCGTGTCCATGGCCGTTCGCCATGCCGCTCGGGCCCGCGCCAGGTCTCCCTCGTTGACCGCCCGCTGGAAGAGCGAATCGAATCTCGGGTTGTCGTAGTGGCCATAATTGAGCGCGCCCCACCCCGCATGAGTCCATTGGTCGGCCAATCCCCGCGGGCTCGGCTCATCCAGCCAGGCGCCGATGTACGTGTCGAACTTTCCCTGGGCGAGTCGCTGCTGGAACACCGGGAAATCCACCGCACTCACCGACACCGCCACTCCTGCCCGGCGCCACGACTCCTGCAGCGCCTCGGCCAATTGCTTCCTCGTTGGACTGGTGCCGGGAACCAGGATGTCGAATGCCAGGCGCGTTCCCGCCTTGATCCGCACTCCGTCCTTGCTCCGGCGCCAACCAGCCTGATCGAGGAGCCGGGATGCCTCGGTCGTGTCATAGCCCAGGGAGTGGATGCTGTCGTCCCAGATCCAGAGCAGTTGAGACATCGGCCCCGGGGGAACCTTCACGTCCTCGCCGTACGCCGCCCGCGCAATCCCTACCCGGTCCACCGCGATGTTGAGCGCTCGACGAACCGCCCGGTTGCCGAGAATCGCGTGTGGTCCAGTAGCGCCATTCACCTGATACCCGAGGAAGCCATAGGCAGCCGAGGGATAGCGAACGGCCCAGAGCGCCTTGTCCGCGTCCACCCGGGAGCGTGCGGGAGCCGGCACCGCTTCCATCAGATCCGCTTCGTGGCTCAACACCAGATCGAGTGCCGCATCGGGGTCGGCGGAGAACCGCCAGAGAACGTGGGGAATCGAGGCGTGACCGCCGGTCGCTACGCTTTCCAGGATGAGGGACTGACCCCGTTTCCACTGGGAGATCTTGTAGGGACCGCTACCAATCAGGTGTTTGAGGGCGGTGTCGGCCGTCCACTCGTCCCGGGGGATCGCGCTCCAGATGTGGCGGGGAATGACCCGCACATGGTACGTCGCGTCGTAGAGTTGCTCCGGATAGGCGCGCGTGAAGGCGATGGAGACGGTCGATGGGTCCAGAGCCGTCACCCGGAGCTTGCCCGCGAGATACGGGCGGGCGGGCGAGTCGAACGCCGAGTCGCTGAAGGCGTCGAAGGAGAACACCACGTCTTCTGCGGTCACCAGCTCACCGTCGGACCAGCGTGCTCCCTGACGAAGGTGAAAGCGCCAGGTGAGCGAATCCGCGCGCTCCCATCGTTCGGCGAGCCGGGGCGTGTAGGCGGACTGGTCGATCGGCGCCCGGCCCGGCATCAAGTCGGCCAGCCGCTCGAAGACCTGGTCGCTGATATCGCGGCCGACCGTCTCCACGACCAGTGGAGGCAGCAGGCTGCTCGGCTCGCCGGTCGCCGAGACCACGAGCGTGTCGCAGCGATCGCACTTCTGACCGCGGGTGCACGCGGCCGCGGCCGTCACCGCAAGAAGCGCCATCGTGGTTCGAGCGAGGGGAGGCACCAGGACTCCGGAAAAAGGAGGAGGAAAGCTACACCTGAGGGCTAGGACCGATACCTGCGCAAGCAAGTCTTCATGAAACGTTTTGTTACAAACTTCAGACGCCCAGAAACCTTGACCGTCAGACTTGGTCTAAGCTACTTAGCAACTGCAGGTTGGCAGCTGTATCGTTTCGGTATGCATCGGCGGTGCCAATAGGGTTTGAGCTCGCCGGCCTCGCGCGGTTGGGAAGGGGTTGCTCGTGATCAGCGGACGGTATTTACCGATGAAATTCGGGCCGAACTGCTGCGCGGCTCGCGACACGTTCCATTACAAGCTGGCTCGAATCGTCATAGCATCGAAGCGACAGCCGACCGGAACGAAATCTCCGAAGCCTTTCTGCCCTGCGGACTTAGCGCCGATCCCGTCGTGGGTACTCGGATTGCCATTGCGAAGAAGTGGTTCCCTCCGTGGCTTCCACTTCTAGGCGGTTCGAGGAGATGCAATC
>DATIWD010000040.1:0-3512 GCA_035519565.1 Gemmatimonadales bacterium
AGCAGCGCCATCACGATCACGAACCCGGAGCTGGGGACGTCGCCGGTGAGCGCGGCGATTGCGCCGGCGACCAGCAGCAAGAGAACCAGCGGATTGCGGAAGCGGGAGACAACCAGCCAAAGGAAGCCGTGTTTGGCCGCGACCCGAAGCACATTGGGCCCGTGCAGCTCGAGGCGGCGGCTCGCCTCTTCGGTGGTGAGCCCCGTCGACCCGCAGGCGAGACGGGCCTCCAGGTTCGGCCCCTGCTCCTGCCAGAACTCGCTTGGAGGCTGGGGCGGCGGTGTGGAGCCCGACACGAACTACGTTCTCGAGTCCGGGATCAGGCGGCCGGTCGAGCTGGATCCTGCGTTTCCAGTCGGAGCGGCTGAAGACAATTGACGCAGGTGATGTTCTGAGGCAGGCGGAACCCGCTGCCGGCCAGGTTCAACCGCTGCCGGGTCTGGCAGAAGGGGCAGTTAGCTTCGGCGCGCTGGAAGACCTCGCGCTGGCGAAAGCGCAACGCGCTGCCCACGACGCCCGCCACCAAGGCCACGGGAGGAAACACCAGGTGCACGATGGGGATGGGGAGGGTGATCAGCGCAGCCCCGACACCGGCTCCCAGCGGCAAGCCGGCCCGGCGAAACCGTTCCCCGGTCGCCAGGGAGCGGACCACGACTTCCGCCTGACTGGGTGGCCGGCCGAAACCCTTCAAGGGAAGGGAGAGCGTCCTCAGGGTCATGGTGGGAATCTTACACAGAGATCTCGGGTCATGCCGAGGTGGCACCTGCCGCCGGAGAAGAGACCCTGCTTGATTCCATCCCGACCAAGGGCACCCGCCAGACACCGGCGAATTCACGACCACCCAGACCAACCGTGAACCAGGTAGCGATCCGGATCGAAGGTCTGACCAAGACCTACCCCGGCCCTCGGGCGGTGCGCGCCCTGGATGGGGTGGATCTCGAGGTGACGCGGGGCGAAATCTTCGGCCTGCTGGGCCCCAACGGCGCCGGCAAGACCACCACGGTGGGGGTCTGCACCACCCGCGTACTCCCCACCGGGGGACGGGTGACGGTCGAAGGGGTGGATGTGGTGGCCGAGCCTTCGTGGGTCAAGTCGATGGTCGGAGTGGTCACCCAATACAACACGCTGGACCGCTCCTGCACCGTCTGGGAAAACCTCTACTATCACTGCCGGTATTTCGGGATGTCTGGTTTCGAAGCCCGGAAGCTCACCGACGAGTTGCTGGAGCAATTCAAGTTGTCCGACCGCGGCGAGGCCATGGTGGCTGCCCTGTCCGGCGGCCTGGCGCAGCGGCTGCAGATCGCGCGGGCGATCGCCCACCGGCCGACCGTCCTGTTCATGGATGAGCCCAGCGCCGGCCTGGATCCGCAGAGCCGCCTGGCGCTCTGGGAGATCATCGGGGGGATGCGGCCTCGCGGGATTACAGTCATGCTCACCACCCACTACATGGAAGAGGCCGACCGGCTGAGCGATCGGGTCGCCATCATCGACCACGGCAAGGTGCTGGTGTGCGACCGACCGGCCGAGCTCAAGCGAACCCTGGGTGCCGAGACGGTGATCGAGGTGCACCTCGAGCGGGCCGATCAGGCCCTGGCCACGGCACTCGCCGCACTCCCCGGGGTAACACAGGCGACGGTCACGCCGGCCGGGATCCGGGTGCTGGCGCACTCCCGCGAGCGCCTGCTGCCACGACTGGTGGAAGCGACCCAGAGCCATGGGCTCCGTGATCTCTCGGTCACCGAACCCACCCTCGAGACCGTGTTCATCCAGCTGACCGGGAGAGACCTGCGTGAGTGACGCCGCTGCCAACGCCGGCGCGCCGCGCGCTCGGCCCAGCTACGCCACCGTGATCTGGGGCCTGGTGCTCCGGGACAGTCGGGTGCTGGGACGAACGCTGATTCCGTTCGTCTCCCGGACGATCATGAATCCGCTGCTCTTCGTGTTCGTCTTCACCTACGTGTTTCCCCGGATCGGCCAGGGGTTCCAGTCCGGGATCAACGGCTCGAGCTTCGCCACGGTGCTGGTCCCCGGATTGGTGGCGGTGGGAATGGTGTTCCAGGGGATCGCCGCGGTGGCGCTCCCGCTCTCGATCGAGCTGGGTGGAACCCGGGAGATCGAGGACCGGGTCCTGGCTCCACTGCCGGTGGAGCTTTTGGCGGTCGAAAAGCTGTTCTTCGGCGCAGCCCAGGGAGTGGTGGCCGGACTGGCGGTCTTCCCCCTGGTCTACTTCATCCCCAGCGAACCGCCGCACCTCGAGGTCCCCAGCTGGCCGCTTCTGATTCTCATGATCCTGCTGGCGAGTCTGACCTCGGGGGCCCTGGGTCTCGCGCTGGGAACCATCGTGAGGCCTCAGCACATCGGCCTGATGTTCGCCTTCGTGGTAGTGCCGATCACCTTCCTCGGCTGCGTGTACTACCCCTGGGCGCTGCTCCACTCCGTCCGCTGGCTCCAGATCCTGGTCCTGATCAACCCGTTGGTCTACATGACCGAGGGTCTGCGAGCGACGCTGACTCCCGAATACCCGCACATGCCCGTGGGCGTCATCGTCCTGGCGCTCTCGATCGCCACCCTGGTCCTGGGTGGCATTGGAGTGAAAGGCTTCGCCAAGCGGACGATTTCCTAGGGTCAGGCCCTCACCCCCTGTCCCCCTCTCCCTGACAGGAGAGGGGGGACGCGCGGCTAGAAATCCTTTCTGCGAAAGCGCCTGAGGCCGATCGCCAGAGGCACCACGGTCCAGAGCAGCAGCGCGATCGCCGAGAGGGCGACGCCCAGCGCGCTGCCGAAGAACCGCTCGAATACCGCCCCGGTGTATCCCATCAGCGCCGCGATATCGAATCGGAGCAGGAGCAGGATCCTTCCCAGGTCGATCGGGTTGGCCAGGGTCAGCGTCACCATGGGCAGCTCGAGCGGGTAGTCGCCGAAGACCACCGCCACCAGCAGCACCACCCCATCATACAGCACCGCGGCCCAGAGCCAGAGTAGCAGGGCCACGCCGAGGCCGGTCGCGCGGTCCTCGAAGGCGAGCGCCACCACGCAGGCCAGCGCAGTAAAGACCAGCGTGAGGAGAACGCCGGTCCCCACCAGGACCGCGAGGGAGCCCACGGCGGCCGGGTCGGTGGCGCCGTAGATGGCACAGGGGAGACCGATGCCGAGGATGAAGGCCAGCGCCAGCGGGCCGGCCAGACCGGAGTAGAGTCCCGCGAACAGCGAGCCCCGTCCCACCGGCTGGGCCAGGAGCATCTCGATGAAGTCGCGCTGATGATACAGGTACACGGTCCCGAACAGCAGGCTTACCAGCGGAATGAAGAGCAGGACCACGTTCATCAGGCTCAACACCACCCGCTGCACGTCTCCACCAAACCAGAACAACGCGAGCGTGAGCACCAGGAACAGGAGCGAATAGCCGACGACCCAGCGGCTTCGCAGCACGTCCTGGAGCTGGTACTTGAGGACCTTCGCCGTGGTACTCATGCGACCCCCCGCTGCATGAGGCTCGCGATGGCCCGCTCCAG
>DATIWD010000041.1:0-6076 GCA_035519565.1 Gemmatimonadales bacterium
CGGCGTCCAGCACGATGGCACTGACCCCATCGGTCGCCGACGAATCCAGAGCCAGTCGGGGACCGGTACCCAGGATCCAGGGACCCGAGGCCGGCAGCGCGAAGGGTCGCAGCACCTTTTCCCAGTGGGCCACCGCTTGGGCCCGGTCCTCCGAGCCCATCCGTACTTCCCACGCGCCCTCGATTCCCAACACTCCACCATGCCTGGCGGCCAGGGTATCGCCGAGGGCCCAGCGCCGGACCTCGGGCTTGAAGGTCCGATACTCGACCAGGAACACCGCCGTGCCCATCGAGACCTCCGGCAATCCGACCGTGACCCCCAGCGTATCCCGGCCGGAAGGGCCACCTGATTCGACCACCAGATCCCGGTGCCCGACCTCGATCCCCCGCCCCGCCAGCACGTGTAACGCGTCCTTGACCGGGTAGGGCTCGAAGGCCAGGGCCGCGATCCGGGCCTGGCCCGGCGCCGCCGTCGGATCGCCGACCAGCTCCAGCGTCATGTTGCCCAGGGACACACTGCCACTCTTGATCTCGCCGTAGTCCTCCAGCGGCGAGGCCACCGGAAGCCTCAGCGAGTCCACCAGGAAACTGAACAACGCCGCGGGATCGGGGGTGCCGATCACCAGGTGATCCAGCTGGCGAACCACCGCATCGGGAGCCGGCGGAGCGGGCGTTCCGGCCGCCCGCACGTGGATCGCGCGGGAGACCTGGACCGGCTTGGCCACCTCGAGCCGGAGGCTGCCGGTGTCCTTGGGAGTGAAGGCAAAGTCGTACGTCTCCCCCACGTTGGTCCGGACGAAGGCCGGCCCCGCCACCTGTCGCACCGGGGGAAGGTCGGCCCCGTCCTTGGCGACCGGCGTCCACTCGGCGGGGCCGTCGCCGTTCTTGATCCAGACCCGCAGCGAGTTGTTGGCCAGGATGTTGATGATCCTGATGCGATAGGTCTTGCCTTGCTCCAACTCCAGTGGCGTTGGCATCATGTCGCCATTGAGCCATGGCCGGTGTTGACCCTGGACGTCGCCACCACCGAGGATCTGGACCAGGTCGGTGGTGGAGTCGTAGGCCTGCCCCTTCGGAAGTACCAGCAACGGGCCGTAGAGCCCGTTGATCATCTGGTCTTCGTTCTCGAGGTGGGTGTGGTAGATGAAGGTCCCGGCTCGGGGTGGGGTCATCAAAACGTCGAAGGAGTCGCCCGGCATCACGTGAGGCGCCGTCCTGGCGGCGCTGCCGCTCCAGCCCGGAACCCCGTCGTAGTAGCTCTCCAGCTCGATCCCATGCCAGTGAATCGCCAGCGGACCCGACAGATGATTGATCAACCGGATCCGGGTCGGCTCCCCCTGAGTCACCACCAGCGGCGGTCCCACGACGCGGGGCGCGGTGGTCAGGGTCGCACCGCTCGGGTCCACCACGGTCACACCGACCGAGGCCTTGTTCCCCAATCGCCCGGCCACCGAATCCATCACCATCCGGAACTCTTTGCGTTTGACCGAAGCGGCCGGCTTGGCTCCGGGCCTGGGCTTCACCGTGAATCCGATGATCAGGCCCGACATCGAATCGTGCCCACGCACGGTCGCGGCGGAGTCCCAGGGTTCGTAGTGGCCGGAGTGCGGATAGGGGAGTCCGCCGGTCACGTGGGCCTGGATGTGGCAGTGCATGAGCCAGTGGCCCGGCGTGGTGGGAGACCAGCTGGTCGAGATCGCCTCGCCCACGTCCAGACGCTGCGTCACGACCAGCGGCCGCATTTCCGGCGCGAACGCCGTGTCGGTCCCCCACATCCCCTTGCTCTCGACCGAGAAAAAGAACCCGTGCAGGTGCATCGGGTGCAGCTCGGCGGTGGGATTGATCCAGCGCCAGTGCACCGAGTCGCCCACTGTGAAGTTGAAGCGCTCGGTGTAAGGCCAGGCCCGTCCGTTGATGGCGACCCCGAACCGCTCGTCCCGCTTGGCCGCCGTGTCGCCGGGGAAGTCGTAGAGGCCGAGCACGAAGATGTGATCGGGCCGGATCGGGCCCTTAGCCGGATCCACGATCAAGGCCCCGTTGAGCTGGCTGTCCAGGCCGACCCGGTCGTCCAGCCCGGTCCGCGTGGTGCTGCCCCAGTAGAAGTAAGTCCCCGGCTCACCGGCGGCGAAACTCACGTCGCGGGTCGCCCCCGGGGCGACGATCAGGGTGTCGGTTCCAGTGACCGGCCGCGTCGCGAGCCCGTGCACGACCAGGGTGCTGTCGAGTCGATTGGTGAGACTCACCTTCACCATCGTGCCCGACCGGACCCGGATCAACGGCCCCGGAATGCTCAGCGCCTTCCCCTGCTCCGCGAAGGCCGGGAGATCGATCGGTGGGCTGCCGTTCGAATCCGGCGCCCAGCGCCCCATCCGGGCCTCGATGCGAACCGAGAGGGTGTTACCCGTCAGCCGGCCGGCCGGGTGTTCGTTTCGATTGGGGGCTACGACGGAAGGCGGGGAGAGAGGGGAACGGGGAACAGGGAACGGAGAATGGGAGAACGGGAGAACGGGAAGAACGAGAATGGGGAACAAGGACACGGAAGCGAGGAACCGTCTACACTCGTTCATGAAATTCCTCGGGCGTTGCCCTCTCTGCGAAGCGGAGAGGGGGACAGGGGGTGAGGCCTCATGTCGGCAATTCCCCCGAGTACGCCAGCACTCGCTCGTAGAGCGCGATATGGCGCTGGGCCATGATCTCCCGGGTGAAGTGCTCCCGCACCCGGCGCCGGCCCGCGTCACCCATCCGCTCGCGGAGGAAGGGATCGCGGGCCAGAGTCTCCAGCGCGTTGGCCAGGGCGCCCACGTCCCGAAGCGGGACCTCGATCCCGGTCTCCCCGGGCACATTCACCTCCCGCACTCCGGTAGGGACGGTGGTCGTGATGATCGGCCGGGCCGCCGCCATCGCCTCCAGCAGCACCAGCCCGAACATCTCTTCGGTGGTCACCGAGGGCAGCACCAGGAAGTCGGCCTCCGCCATCCGGCGCGGCAAGTCCTCGTCGGGGTACTCGCCGTACCACTTGACCCGATCGGCCAGGGCCAGCGCCTGAGTCAGGGTCCGAAGCCGGGGCCCCTCGGGGCCCGAGCCCACGATGTCGAGCCGGAGATCGGGGACCCGTTCCAGGGCGCGGAGCAGCACGTCGAGCCCCTTGTAGCGGACCAGCCGCCCGATGAAGAGCGCCCGGGGCGGAGCCTCGAGGGGACGCCGGGGAAGGTCGGACCAGCGCTCGATATCGATTCCAAAGGGGATCACTTCGGCCTTGTTCTCGAAGCCGGCCAGCTCGGTGCAGAGGGCCAGGTGGGCCCGGCTGGGGATCACGATGGCGGAGGCGCGACGGAGCACCGCACGGGCCATGACGTGATACACGGCCCGCTTGGCATCGGCGTGCTGAGTCACCACTAGCGGGGTGCGCCGGCTCCGGAGCAGGCTGGCGACGTCGGCCAGCGGATGCGGATGATGAAGATGGATGATGTCGGCCCGGCCCCGCGCGGCGGCCAGATAGCCGGGCGCGATCTCCTCGGAGCCCAGGGCCCCGAACGAGAACACCCGGGTGAGGGTGGAGCGCTGGCGGCCGCCGGTCCGGCCGGGGAAGCGGCTCTCGACGGCGACCACGGAGACCTCGTGCCCCAGCGCCGCCGCGCCCTCCGCCAGCTCCTGGACCACCCGCTCCATGCCTCCCGAGCGTGGCCAGTAGTACTTCGCGAGATGTAGGATGCGCATTCGCTCGGACGCGGGAGGGTGGACGCCGAATCGGGTTGGACGGTGAGGCAAGTTGGCCCGGCACCCCGAAGTCTGTCAACCGGAGCCGGCGTCGCCGCGTGAGCGGGTCCCTGCTATCTTCTGCGGATGCCGTCCTGCGACCTGGCACTCTGCTACGGTACTCGCCCCCAAATCATCAAGGCCAGCGTCCTCCGGAAGGAATTCGGAGCCGATCTCTCGCTGCTGGCGGTGGACACCGGACAGCACTACGACTACGCGCTCAACGCCCTGCTCTACGAACAGCTGGGCGTGCGTTCGCCCGACCTGTTTCTCGAGGTCGGGTCGGGGAGCCACGCCGATCAGACCGGCAATATCATGACCCGGCTGGAGCCCCTGCTCCGGGAGTACAAGCCCCGCGCGGCGGTGGTGATCGGAGACACCAATTCGACCCTGGGATGCGCCCTGGCCGCGGCCAAGCTCCGGATCCCGGTGGTCCACGTCGAGGCCGGGCTCCGCTCGCACGATCGCCTGATGGCCGAGGAGATCAATCGGCGCGCCACCGATGCGCTGGCTTCCCTGCTCTGCACCCCCTGCGGCGCCGCCACCCGGCGGATGTGGGCCGAACACCCCGACGCCAAGGTGGTGGAGACCGGGGACGTCTCCCACGATGTGCTGCTGGGACAGCTGGATCGCCTTCCCGAGCCGGCCAGCGTCATCCCCGGCGGCCTCAACGGCGAGTACATCTACGCCACCCTGCACCGGGCCGAGCTGACCGACCAGCGCGAGGTGCTGATCGATGTGCTCCGGGTCCTGGGCACGCTCGACGCCCGGGTCGTACTGGCGGTCCACCCCCGGACCCGGGCGGTGCTGGACAGCGTCTCGGCCGACGCCTATGGGAGCTCGAACGTCTCGATCATCCCGGCCGTGGGCTACCTGGAGAGTCTGGCTCTCACCCGGAGCGCGGCGGCGGTGGTCACCGACTCGGGCGGCTTGCAACGCGAGGCCTACTGGATGGGGACCCCCTGCGTCACGGTGCGCGGGGAAACCGAGTGGACCGAGACGCTCGACTGTGGCGCCAACCGCCTGGTGCCGCCGGCCACGGCCAAGCACACGCTGGCTCAGGTCGTGGTCGAGCAACGGCTCCGCTGGCGATCGGATCTTCGCTGGGACAACACGGCCTATGGCTCCGGCCGCGCCGCCGCGGTCGTGGCCGAGGCGGTCCGCGCCCTGCTGGCCGAGCACCTCGCCTGATCGCGGCGGGCGGATAGCGGTGCGCGCCGTCGTCGTCTCCCACACCTATCTCGATCCGGCCAACCGGGGGAAGCTCCGGGCCCTCACTGCCCTCGGCTGCACCATCGCCGTGGCGGTACCCGACCGCTGGATCAACACCGCCAGCGGCGCGCCGGTGAGCGCCACCTTCGGCGACGACGGTGGAGTCCGCTTCGTTCCGATCCCGGTGCGGAGCCTGGTGCCCGAGGGAGCCACCTGGCGGGCCCGGGCCATCCGGCAACTCCTCACCGACTTCCGGCCGGACATCGTGCAGATCGAGGAGGATCCCTGGACCCAGGTGGCCGCGGCCTCGGCGATCGCGGCAACATCACTCAAGATCCCGGCCCTCATCTTCAGCTGGCAGAACCTGCCTCCACGACTCTCTCCCCTGGCGCTCTGGCGGCAGTACCGGGTGCTTCCCCGGCTGCGGGGAGTGATCGGCGGCAACAAAGCCGCGACGTCCCAACTGAGCCGGGCTCGGCCCGGGGTTCCCTCGACCACGATCCCCCAGCTGGGCGGCCTTCCCCCGCTCGAGTACCACCGGCCGGCCCGTGAGGCGTTGAGCATCGGGTTCGTAGGCCGGGTGGTCCCCGAGAAGGGGCTCGATCTCCTGTTCAGGGCCTCGGTCAAGCTGCTGGGCCGCTGGTCGCTCACGGTGGTGGGCAGCGGACCGGGACAGGAGGGCCTCGAGCGCCTGGCGGAACAGCTGGGGATCGCGGCGCGGATCAGCTGGCTGGGAGCGCTGCCCACGACGGAGTGGAGCCAGCTCTGGCCCTCGTTCGATGTGTTGGTAGTTCCCTCCCGGACCACGCAGCGGTGGATGGAGACCTTCAGCCTCCCGGTCATCCAGGCCATGGGCCACGGGGTGACGGTGGTCGCGAGCGACTCGGGGGCGCTGCCGGAGTTGGTGGATACGGCGGGATTGGTGGTGCCGGAGGGAGAGATCGACGCGCTGACGGCGGCGCTACAGCACCTGCTCGATTCTCCCCGGGAGCGGGAGCGCCTGGGCCGGGAAGCCCGTCAGCGGGTGATGTCGGAGTACACCGACGACGCGTTGGCGAGGAAGACGTTGGAGTTCTGGGAGAGGGTGGTGGGGAGGTGACCTCACCCCC
>DATIWD010000042.1:0-48579 GCA_035519565.1 Gemmatimonadales bacterium
TTCATGGCCGCCGTCCTGGCCAACGGAGGCGGGTTCTATCATCCCTTTGCCTACGTGGCGGAAGCCATGCGCATGGGCCTGACCGTGCGGCCGCCCGATATCAACGCGAGCGAGGAGCGGACGACCGGGCGCGGCCGCGAGGTCCGGATCGGATTCCAGTTCGTGAAAGGCCTGACCGCGTCGGCGGTGCAGAAAATCGCCGAGTGCCGAGCGCCGAGTGCCAAGTGCCTGAAGGATCCAATCGGCAATCGCCAATCGCCAATCGCCAATCCCTACACCTCCCTTCCCGATCTCGCCGCCCGTACCGGCCTCACCAACGATGACCTGCGGCTCCTGATCAAGGTCGGCGCCCTGGATTCGATCGCTCACGGCTGGACCCGTCCCATGATGCTCTGGTGGGTGGATGGGAGAGAACGGGGAACGGGAGAACGGGAGAATGGGAGAACGGGCCCGGAACTCTCACTGAGTTCCCCCTCTCCTGATAAGGAGAGGGGGACAGGGGGTGAGGGCGGCGTCCCCGCCCTCCGCGAATACACCATCGAGCGTAAGCGCCGAGAGGAATACGAGCTGCTCGATTTCACCACCGATACCCACCCGATCCGCCTCTACGCCGACCGGCTCCAGCGATTCCGCCTGTGCCGGAGCACCGAGCTCGATCGTCACGTAGGGAAATCCGTCCTGCTCGCCGGGATGCTCACCACCTCCAAGCCCGTCCACACCATCAAGGACGAGCCCATGGAATTCGCCACCTTCGACGACGGCGACGGGCTGATCGAGACCGTCCTCTTCCCGGACCTCTATCGTGAGCGGGGTCACGTCCTGTTCGACCAGGGGCCGTTCATCTTTCGGGGAAAGGTGGAGCAGGAGTTCGGAGCGGTGACGGTGACCATCACACAACTGGACCGGCTGGAACGGATGCTGGACCGCGTCGAGCGGACGGACCTTCGCTCTTCGACCTGGCCTTCGTCCCGCGAGGCCCGGCGCGATCGATAGGAGATGAATGTGTCTATGGCGACGAAACGGCTAGCCGCCTGTACCGCGGCGGCGTTCGCAGTCCTGTCTTGCGCTACCAACTCGTATACCGGGGTTTCGGGGTTTCCGGCCGATTCCTCTTTGGCGCTGGTCCTGGTCGCGCAGGGTCTGAGTTTCCCCCTCTATCTCACCAGTCCGCCGGGAGATACCGCCCGCCTGTTCGTAGTGGAAAAGGGCGGCACCATCCGCGTCATCCAGCACGGACAGCTGCTGCCGACTCCATTCCTCGACATCAGCGGCAAGGTCACCAAGGGCGGCGAGCAGGGACTCCTCGGCATGGCCTTCTATCCCGATTACGCCACCAGCGGGCGCTTCGTGGTGGACTATACCAGTCCCATGGGTGCCCAGGGCGGCGGCACCTCCATCATCGCCGGGTATCAGGTCTCCTCGGATTCCAACCTGGCCGACCCCACCGAATCGGTCATCCTCACAGTCGATCAGCCCTACAGCAACCACAACGGTGGGGAGGTGACTTTCGGGCCCGATGGCATGCTCTATATCGGCTTCGGGGACGGCGGGAGCGGCGGAGACCCGCAGGGACACGGCCAGAGACGGGATGACCTGCTCGGCTCGATTCTCCGGATCGACGTGAGCGGCGCCAGCGGTTACACGATTCCGCCTGACAATCCCTACGTCGGGATGGCGGGCATCGCTCCGGAGCTCTGGGACTACGGGCTCCGTAATCCCTGGCGCTTCAGTTTCGATCGAGCCAATGGTGACCTCTATATCGGGGACGTCGGCCAAAACGTCCACGAGGAGATCGATGTCTCGGTCGCGGGGGCGCAGGCGGGAGTGAACTACGGGTGGAACATCATGGAGGGGATGAGCTGCTACAACGCGAACTCCTGCAATCAGACCGGCCTGACCCTGCCGGTGGTCGACTATACCCACTCCGATGGGTGCGCGGTTACCGGCGGATACGTCTATCGGGGGAGTGCCGCGCCGGCGGCGAACGGCGTCTACTTCTACAGCGACTACTGTGGCGGATGGGTCCGGAGTTTTCTCTACCAGGCTGGGCAGCCCACCGAGCAGACCGATTGGCCGCTCCTTTCGACGGGAGGCAGCGTGCCCAGCTTCGGCGAGGACGCCAACGGGGAACTGTACATTCTGACCGCCTCGGGACGCGTGTACCGGGTCGTCCCGCGCTAGGAGTTCGGCGCACTGGCGGCCCCGAATCCCGCCCCTCACATTATCCATCAATGCCATACCCACGACTCGGTCTCAACCGCGCCTGGACCCTGGCTCTTTTACCCTGCCTGGCCCTCACGCCACCGCCGGCAACCACGCCGGAGACCGTGCAGTTTCCGCTCAGCGGGTATGACGTGACCTACTTCAACTCCAATCAGTGGATCGAGACCCACGTCACGGTCACGGAAGAGGGCGAGGTGAAGGGGGAGGTCGTCTTCTGGAATCAGCAGGTGACCGACCTGTGCGGCCAGGTAGTCTTCGCCATTGCGGACGCCACCGGCCGGGTGCTCACCTACTTCGGCGGAGCATCCGGCTGCATTCGGGGGAAAGGGGCGCACGAAGCCACCATCCACAAGTCCTTCAAGGTGAAGGGACAGGTTCACCCGAACTACCTCGTGGGCGCGACCCAGTTGCTGGCCCGGGCCATTCAGGACGCCAAGGCCGAGCTGACGCCGGACCTGATCCGGCATCTATTTCCCCCAGGAGCGCATCGCAACGAATCCTGAGGCGCGACAGGCTACGTTTCCCGGATGTCCCACCCAGACGCCGCTGAACTTGCGGCCCTCGCAGCACGGGTTCCCCCATCAATCCGTTTTGGTACCTCGACCTGGAACTACCCGGGGTGGAGGGGCCTGGTCTACCACGTGGACTATCCGGAACGCAGTCCCTCCGCCCGGATGCTCGAGGAATACGCTCGCTTCCCGCTGTTCCGGACCGTCGGGATCGACTCCAGCTTCTACGGGCCGCCCACACCCGCCACGCTCCGTCGCTACGCTTCGTATCTCCCTTCCGGTTTTCCGTGCGTGAGCAAGGTGTGGGACCGGATCACGGTCCACACCTTCGTCAAGGAGCGCTACCCCACCAAGGGTGGGGAGCCGAACCCCGAATTTCTCGACGCCGACCTGTTCATGAAGGAGGTCTACGAGCCCTACGCACAGAACTTCGGGGACCACACCGGGCCGTTCGTCTTCGAGTTCCAGGCCATTGCCCGGATGGAGCCGCAGGAGTTCGCCGATCGCCTCGACCGGTTCCTGTCCCAGCTCCCCCGGGAGGGTCAGTACGGCGTGGAGGTGCGCAATTCGGAATTCCTGAGCCCATCCTACCTGGCCGTCCTGCGCGAGCACAACGTGGCCCACGTCTTCAACGCCTGGACCCGCATGCCCTCGATCGGCGAACAGGTCCTCGTGCCCGGGGTGTTCACCGCTCCCTTCGTGGTGGCCCGGGCGTTGTTGCGACCCGGACGGGCCTACGCCGAGGCGGTGGAGGCGTTTGCTCCCTATGACCGGATCCGCGAACCCAATCCTCGGCTGCGCGGCGACCTGGTCGAATTGATCCGGCGGGCCCTGGCGCTCAGGATCCCGGCCTATGTCTTGGTAAACAATCGGGCGGAAGGAAACGCACCACTCACGGTCGCGGCGGTAGCAGGATTGTTGGTGGCTGGAAGTGAGTCGGGTGGAACCAGAGGAGAGCGACCAGCCCCCCACTAATCGGCAGCGGCGCGTCTGGTCGGCTTGCGGCGCTTGGCCACCGTCCGGCGGCGGCGCGGGCCCTCGCGGTCGGGGGCCTGTGCCGTTTCGTGGGCCACCCGGGCCAGCCGGAACGCGCGGCCGACGCCGTCAGGGCCCGCCAGGCTGACCTCGACCCACCGACCGTACGGGGCGTTTTCCCCGGTCAGGAAGGGACGCGCCAGCTTCGCCCCCAGGACTTCCTGGCGCTCCGCTTCGGGCAGCTTCAGAACGATCACCTCGTCCAGCAGGAACGCGAACATCCGCTGCTTGGTGAAGAACGCGTCAGCCCCGAACATGCGCTTCGAGGTGACGTCATTCAGACTCCGCACCGCAGCGTTGATGAACTCGTGGGCGTCGTTCTTCGATGGCGCCATACCCGCCAGGTCTCCCTGAACAAGGCGCGACAAGATACCGCGTTCAAGTCACGGACGCTATTGCCCGAATAGCGCCCGTACCTGAAAAAGTTCCATTCAATTCAGGAGCAGCAATGAGGCCAGCGGGTGGGCCTTGTGGCTACGAGAGATACGAGGGCGGTTACGACCGGGATGCGGTCAGACTGTTGACACTCTGCTCCAGGTCGACGCCGGAAAGCGCGCAGAGTTGGGAGAGCGTTTCGCCGATCTTGTTGTTGGGAGTGGACGCGCCAGCCGTGACACCGATCACCCTGGCCTCTCGCAGCCATCCTGCTTCCTCGATCTCCTCGTCGCGACTGGGCCCTTGATGGCGCAGCCGTCCCGTGGCGAGATCGATGGCCTGGGCATCCTCGATGTGGAAGGTTCGCACGCCTTTGGATCGGCAGAGGGCCGCAAGGTGCGTGGTGTTGCTCGAATTGTAGCCCCCCACCACGATCATCAGGTCGAGCGGCTCCTCGAGCAGCTGTTCCACCGCATCCTGACGCTCCTGGGTTGCCGAACAGATGGTGTCAAACGTCCGGAAATGATCGGCCAGGTTGGCCTCGCCGTACCGCCGAGCCATGGCGGCCCCGAACTCCCGGGCGATTGCCAGCGACTCACCGGAGAGCATCGTGGTCTGATTGGCCAGGCCGACCCGCACCAGATCGCGCGCGAAGTCGAACTCTTCGCTGGTGGCCCCTGCGAACCGTTCCGCCAGGGGGCCCGGCTCCCCGTCCTGATCGATGAAGTCGCACACCATCCGGGCCTCCGCCATGTTCAGCACCACGAGATATCGCCCGCGAGGATGCTTGGTGACCTGACTGGCGGTCGCCTTGGTCTCTTCATGGTAGTGTTTCCCATGGATGACGGCGGTGAACCCATCGCGAGCGTAACTGTCGACCCGCTTCCACACATTGAGGACGGATCCGCAGGTGGTGTCTACCAACACACTCCCCAGCGCCCGCAACCGTGCGAAATCAGCGACCGTCACCCCGAAGGCCGGGAGAATGACCACGTCGTCCGGCGTGAGCCCGGAGAAATCAAACTCCCCGTCCGCGCCGCGCGCCATGATCGTGATGCCCATCTGGCGGAGTTTGTCGTTGACGTGGGGGTTGTGGATGATCTCCCCCACCAGGTGGAGTGCCCGATCGGGAAATTTCCGCCGGGTCTCGTAGGCATACTCAACCGCACGATCGACTCCATAGCAGAAGCCGAACTCCCGGGCCAGCCGGAAGGTCAGTGGGCCCACCGTCAGGCGATAGTCGTTGGCCCGAACGGCCTGTACGACGCCGCTATGGTAGTCGGCGGTGAGTTGCCCCTCGATCGCGGACTTGAGCCCGAAGCCCTTCCGGAAGTAACTGCTCTCCATGACCTTCAACGCCCTCCTGAGTCATGCGCCGGTCGTAGCGAGTCCGTCGGGCATGCCGCGTGGCTGGTGTCGACGACGGGGACTTCGAAGCTCCCCGAGAGATCGACCGTCGCCTCCCCGCCGATCGGCCGCATTCGTAAAGTAAACCGCCCCGCCCAACCCTGGCCCTTCCGCTGGACCGTCACCACGCCCGAGTCTCCCTGGTACCCGCGGACCGCTACATCGGCGAACCAGCGCGCCGCCACCCCCGCCGTCGGTCCGCCCCCGGGCGGTGGCGCACCCTTGGCGACCGGGTAGGACCCCGGAACCATGGTGTCGGGCACATAGAGACCGATGGCAACCCCGGTGTCTCCCGCCACCGCGGTGACCTCCAGCAACGCGAGCCGCGAACACCAGACCGCCTGTGCCGGGAGCGTGGCCTTGCCGCGGTCGGCGCCGGCCCAGGAGGCCTCGAGGTGCCCGCTGTCAGCCTTCCTCCCATCACAACCCGCAATCGCCACCAGCGCCAGGCCCGCCAGGCCCAACGAAACTCGCCAGCACCTCATCCGGGAAGACCCAGTTGGACCCGCGCCTCCTGGACGCTAAGCGCGAACGGTCGCAGTCGCTCGATCAGCTCCGGCGGCAGCGGGCGCGACTTGAGCGACGACCGGTCGGTGCAGACCAGGACCAGGTGACCGTGCGCGCTGTGCCGGCCGGTCCCCAGATGAATCACGTCGAAATTGAGCGTGATGGACTTGTTCCCGAACCGGCTGAAGTATGCGGCGACCCTCAGCTGATCGTCGAGGCGGGGCGGATAGTGGAACTCGGTGTGGACCTGGACCCGGGGGAGAAAGATCTCGAACTGCTCGAACATCGTGCTGTACGGCAACCCGGCAGCCCGGAACAGCTCCGTCTCGGCCAACTCGAACAGCCGCACGTAGGATCCGTAGAAGATGATGCCCGCGAGGTCCACGTCGGACCAGCGGACATACTCCTCGATGACGAAGGGACGGCCGGACATGGGCGGGAAGCTAGTCGTCCATCCGGGAACGGGGAACCGTCCCGGGCTCGCGCCGCTGCGGCGTCTGTCATCGGGGCGCCAGCACGGCCACGTCGACCCGCAGGCCCCCGACTCCCGGATTGATCGCGTGGCTGAAATCGATTCGGATCAGGCCGTGAACTAGCGAGACCCCGGCCCCACCCCCTACCAGGATCTCCGTCTGGGCCAGTTGGTCCGCCGCCGCGGCCTGTCCGGCATCGGCGAACAGCACGGGGCGAATCCAGGATCCGATCGGCGCCCAATCGGCCTGCAGCGCCCACATCGCCTGCCCGCGCTGATACCCATAGTCGAATCCCCGCACCGACCGGCGACCACCCGCGCGGAAATCCGTCTGCGGCAGTCCCGGAGCACTGGTGATCCCCGCCTTGAGACTGAGCATCAGGTCCTTGCCGCCCCGGCCGATCGGTTGCACCCACTCACCAAAGGCACGCCCCGAAGCTGGGTTCTGCCCGAGCCACCCCTCGGCGCCGATCAGCCAGCGCGAGCGGCCCACCCGGCCGTCCAATCGAGCGCCGAGGATCCCGAAGGTGCCTTCTTGAATGGAGGTATTCGCCGGAAAGTCACCCGAGCCGCCGAGGAAGTCATTGACGCCCGAATGGCTCTGCGTGGCAACGCTGGAGGCGTCTTCCATCTTGGCGCTCAAGTTCAGGTTGAGCCCCCGGCTCAGGGAGCGGTCGAAGGCCACCGACCCCCCCTGCGCCAGATAGTAGTCCGCGTCGTCATGCGCGGCGAACACACCGTTGAGCGTGTTCCCGAACGACAGCCCTCGACTGAACGGATCCACTTCGCGCACGTCCCGGTAGCCGCTGAATGTCCACCGGCCACCAGGAGCGTCGTAGACGGCATCGAGTCCTGCGAGTACCCGCTGGTCGCTGAAGCCGTAGCGGATCAACCCCCGGAGCGACCAGAAGGCGCTGCCCTTGATACGATATCGGTAGCCCAGGCCGAGCGATGGGCCCTGGACCCGGTTGTACCGAAAGAAATCGGCCAGCGTCTGGTAGTTGATTCCCCCCCTGGGGACGCCACTCAGCTCGGTCGGCAGTCCATCCACCGTGCGCGCCAGATCCTCCTGCACTTCCCTCACCCGCCTCGCGGCAGCAGGGTCGGAATCCATCACGAGGGAATCGCCCCATTCCGTATAGCGCGCCAAAGAGTCATTGGATGGGCGGTGGATCTCATAGCGTCCATTCGCCCAGCGACCGGCGTAGTCCCGGGACTCGCGATCCTCACCGCTCTTGCCTTCCTCGGCGCGCCGCCGATGCTCCGCGGCGATGGAGTCCTTCCTTGCCCTGGCGCTCACCGAGTCCTGGAGCGAATCCGGCAACGGGATCCGGAATACAATGGGCTGGCGGCTGTTGATGACGTAGTCGTCGAAGCTGGTGCTGGCTTCGAAGGGGACCACGAAATCGCCGAAGAACGGGATCACGATCTGACCCGAAACGACCTGGCGGTAGGGCATCCAGTACTTGCCGTCCTGCAGTCCGTACTCCAGGTCGGCGTCGAGCGTGAGAATGCGATTGATGACGGAATTCTCCTGTCGCGCATCCACCGAATCGGAATGAGTGGCCGACTCGGGAACAGACCAGAGCGCCGTTCCCACGTATCGGAAGGAGAGCCGGACCACCTCCGCGGTGGCCCGGTCCAGCCAGAGTTTCCCTGCGATCAGCGCCAGCCCGCTCCGACGAGGCAGCACCCGAAGCGCCACCAGGTTCAGCTGGCGGCCCTCGGGGTCCGTTACCCCGAGACTATCGACGATGGCATAGCGGTACCAATCGGGACCTTCCGCCGATAGCGGATGCAGGGCGCCGCGCTCGGGAAAGTCCGTCCCGAAAACCCGGATGGAATCGCCCACGCCACGGGGAATGAACCAGGGCCGGTCGAAGATCGAGGAGAGGTCTATCCCTTCCGACCGGGAGCGGGCCCGCCGGCCGATGACCTCCACCTGAAGATCGTTGGGCCGCTGCCACGCGACGTTGATCTGCTGTTCCTCGACGGCGGCCGTCGGCACCAGCTCCCAGCGACTGCGCCCCAGTCCGAAGGAGACTCGGTACCGGAGCTGGGCTCGATAATCGCTGACGGTGGTGTCCTGCGCGGCGTGCCGCTCGATCGCACGGGCAACCAGCCGCGCGGTCGCGGAGTCGGCGTAGACGGGAAGTGTGTCGGGGGGAGAGGCGAGGAGCGCGGCGCCGAGAATTACGACGTGTGCGCCCATTTACTCCGGCCGTCGCGATGGAGACCGTAGGCCTTCAGGCGGCGCCAGAGTGTGGTCCGGCTGATTCCCAGATGTCGGGCTGTTTCGGCCAGCTTCCAGTTATTGGCATCCAGGGTCCGGACGATCGCTTCCTTTTCCCGTTGGGCCAGGGTGGTGGGGCCTTCCACACCCGGAATGAAGACCGCCTCGCCCAACTCGAGGTTTCCGACTCGCAACGGCCGCAGGCGCCCTCCCATGGTGGCCAGGCGTGGCATCAGGGAGCCGGCATCGCTCCCCGACTCCGGCACGGTCTTCAACGCGTCCCGCGCTTGCTGATTGGCATAGAGCAACCGGCCTTCGCCATCGAAGACCAGTACGCCCTCGCTGAAGCCGTCGAGCAGGGCCTTGGCCAAGGGCGAGAAAACGGAAGGCTGCGGTGTGGAGTTCAGAGTTGGTTGATCCAACATATGCCAAATATACGCTGAAGTTTGGACCTGGTTTCAAAACGCAGCGTCATTCGATTGCCGACAAATAGCATCTAACGCTTTGTTAGACAACAGGTTGGCCACGATCAACAGGGCTCGGATCGACCGAATCCCGCTCTATGCGTTCCTACATGATTGACGAGCCAAGGCTTCGAGAATGGACACGGTTCGTCCCAGACGGTGATAGTGGGACGTAGGCCTCCCGTCTATTTGAAGCGTCGGCGACTCCGGAGGCGGTGTCGAGCCGACCGGCCCGACGGAAGGTTTCTTAGCTGATCACGCAATGAGGCCAGACCATCGCTTCTAATCCCCAGACGTTCGACCTCGAAGCGGATCGGCCGGTCCAGCGCTGGGACGTCCCGCTCACGGAGGCGCCGAGCCTGACCTTCGCGAAGACGCACGACGACGATCCCCTGGCCCGCTTCCAGCTCATAGCGCAGAGGGACCGTGTCTCCCAGGATCCGAACGGCGGAAGGGAGGTCGAGCAGGCGATGCCTGGTCGCCTCATCGATCCGTGAGCCGATCGCCAGACCGAGATTGGTCCTGAGGAACTCCTCCCAGCTTCTGACGCTCCCCACCTGGTTCCGGAGCTCTCCTCGCAGGACTTCCGGGGACATCGCAGAGATCGCTCCACCTGACCGCCGCCACAGCTCCTCCATCTCCTGGACTGCGCGCCGGATCACCCCCTGCTGGGGGTGAACGGTGGCTCCCTCCATCAAGGCCGCCGCGAGACAGTCTCGCAAAGGGTTTTCCAGCTCCGAGGGGACCACGCCGTGCAGCGGTTCCACCAGGCTTTCCAGATCGAAGCCGAAGTAGGTCAACCGGCGGACCACGGTGGGATGCTGATGCCGACCTCGGCCGCTCACTTGAATTCGCGCCGCCCCGGACCGGGCAGAAGCGCGGACGATGTCGTAAGAGAGCGTCGTCCCCTCGATTGAGGCCCGCGCCACCCCGAATCGGTCGGCGAAGAATCGCAGGCTTCCCGCTACGGCTCCCCAGCTTCCTGCCACCGAGGTGCGGGCGACCCGGGCCTCCTGACCATCGGCGGTCTGTTCGTCGATGACCAGATCGAACGGCATGACCCGCGCGAGGAGCTCGGCAAAGCGCTTCTGCAATGGCCGGGATGCGTACGGAAGCTCTCGTGGCAACGCCTGCTCGAGCGACCGGTAGACCGACGCCGTTCCAAGAGCAACGTCCTCGATGGCTTTGACGAGGACGCCCCGACGTTCTCCCCATTCCTCCAGTCCCTCGTCGAACAGATGGCGGGGAAGCCCATAGACTACACCCAGGTACCCATGCTGATTGACGGCTTCGGCGTACAGGTTGTACGCGGTGAGGTGATCGCTGCCGTCCACCAGCACGCCGTGGAGGTTTCGCTCCTCGCGGGTCATCCGATGCAGGGAGTCGATATTGGAACAGACCGCGAGCATGGGCAGCAACTCGCCTTCACCGTGAATCAGGAGTTCCCCCCAGGGACGATCGACCGGCAGTGCTTCGACCTCCCGGCCATAGGCAGTCAGCCGGCCCTGTTCGACCAGGCCCCGCTCGGTCAGGATCCGCACCGCTGCAGCGTAGGCCGGCCGATCGAGGGGGACCGGCAGGTCGAGTGAGCGGGCATCAACCCCCAGGGCGGCGCAGGAAATGGCCACCCGTTCGGCATCGCCGGCCAGTTGGAACTCCGGAGGAGTCGGCTTCAGCTCGGCAAACACCAGATCCCGGTCCGAGAGGATGTAGACCTCGCCGTTGGGTACCCGTCCGTGCACCCGACCTGCCATCTGCAGGATCTCATTGGCTCCGAGGTAGAGACGGTGGAGCACGTTGCGGCCCCGCTCGACCACGGTCGCATACCTGGCATCGTAGATCACGACAGTATCAAGCCCAGGCACGTTCAACGCCGACTGGCCTGCCGCCGTCATGGCAAGGAGGAAGGGACGGGGGACGTGTCCTTCGAGGAACGGCCGGATCACCCGGATCGGCTCCCCACCGTGATAGAAGGCGGCGTTCAGCCGTGGCCAGCGTTCACCCAGATTGGCGGCCAGCTGTTCGACTTCGGCACGGGTGGGAACAAACACCGCGACTCCCCGCTTGTCCTTGATCACGCGCCGGATAAACCGGTCGTCGAGGAACGCTTCCGCCTGAAGCTCCAGCACCTTGACCCTCGCCTTGAGAGCAGGATCGAAGGCCGAAGTCTCAAGCACCTCGGCGCTATCGAGATATGCGGCGAAGAAGGCGGGATCCACCGTTGCACTGAGCCAGATGAATCGGCAGCCCGCCCGCTTTCCGAGCGCCAGGCAGAGTTCCAACTCGGCGGAAGTCTGGTGAATTTCGTCGACGACGACCGTGTCGCGCCCGGTGATCAGATCGTCCTGGAACCAGCGCCGAGCGATGCCGGTCGTCACGATGACGACGTTCCAGGAGGGGGTCTCGGGGATGGCCTCCCGCTCCCGGTTGACGACGCCGAACCGGAGCGGCTCCTGGAGGATCGCTTCCGCGATCGGCCTGATGGCGAGCGTTTTTCCGGTCCCGGTGCCGGCCACAATCCCGAAACCCCGGCCCGATCGCGCCAAGTCGCGGATCTCGGTGCCGTGTTCCCGCTCGAGGACCGTCTCAACCGTCACGCCCAGGGCGAGCTCGATGGTCTCGCAGGCAGCCCGTGTGGGGGCGATGATGATGACCCGGCCTCGCGGATGGACCGCGCGGCGATAGGCGTCGGGATCTGGTGGGAGAAAATGGTCACGGGCGGGTAGCACCGCGGGAATGAATCACGGCGGGGAGACAAACGCAAACATCCCCGCTGGTGGCGGGGATGTTCGGCTCCGGGCCCGGAGTCTATGACCTCAGGCGCTCAAGGCGCTCTTTCCGATTCTCTGGTGACGGCTGCCCCAGTCAGGCGGGCAGGTAATACCTCCCATTGCGTTCATACACCACGACCTGCTTGAACCCGCGGCAGTCCTTGAGACCGGTGAAGTACCGGTTCTGCGCCGCATCGTAGTACACCACCACTTCTCGATAGCCATGCCGGCGCCAGTGACCGCGTCCCCAGCCGACTCGCTGAACCACCACCACCCGAGGAGCCGGCGCGAGCACGACCACCCGGGGAGCCGCAGGATGCGGACGGGGCTCATAGATCGGCCGATACCCTGAGGAAGCGATTACCACATGCCCAGAGACGTGGCCGCCGTACACCGCCACATCCGCCGCCAACTGCTGGGCTGACAATGAAGCGGCTGGAACCGCCAGCGCAGTTGCGATGAGGATGGCGCTGCGACGAGTCGTCATGGCTCCCTCCGAGTATTGACCGAATGCCTAGGGAAATAGCCAAGCCCGTGCCACCAGCTAAGCTACTGTGACCAAATCACTTACGAAATGCCGTGTGAGCCCTGGTTGTCCTACTCGCAGGACGGTCAACGGAACGACAAGAGGCAGTGGAACTCAATTCCGCTGTGGAGGCCGGGGATTCTGGAGGATGAACGTTCTGCTTCTTGACACGCTTTTAGACGAGGTCCATACTATGGCCCCTGAGGTTCCCGCACTCAGATCCGAGCTGCATGCGGGGGCGGGAGCGGCGTGCCGTGAGGTCACGCCAAAGTTCCCCTCGCCTTTGAGCCGAGCTCTTCAGCCAGCGAGATCTCTATGTGGTGGCAACAACTACTCTCCTTCTTTAAATCGCAGACGGAGGCAAACATGGCAGCGGATTTCTTTATTGGCGAGTCACTGGTGGGTGAAGGGAATGAAATTGCACACATCGACCTCATCATCGGCTCCAAGGCCGGCAGCGCCGGCAGTGCTTTCGTCAATGCGCTCTCTCGCAATACCGACGGCTTTACCACCCTGCTGGCGGTCGTGACCCCGAACCTCCCCTGCAAGCCCGACACCCTGCTGTTCAACAAGGTCACGATCAAGGGTGCCAAGCAGGCGGTGCAGATGTTCGGCCCCGCGCAGGCTGCCGTGGCCCGCGCCGTTGTCGACAGCGTCGCTTCCGGTGTGATCCCCAAGGACAAGGCCAATGACTGGTGCGTCCTGGTGGGTGTGTTCATCCACTGGCAGGCGGCGGACGACAAGAAGATCTTCAAGTTCAACTATGAGGCGACCAAGCAGTCCATCGAGCGGGCCCTGAAGGGTCTGCCCACGGTGGATCAGGTCCTCTCGGGCGCCAAGACGGCGCGCCACCCGTTCGCCGGCGGCGCCGAAGGCTAAGCGCTCCCAGCTTTCGCGGCGCGAATGTAGTAATAGAAGGGGGCGGGGCGGTCCCGCCCCTTTCTTCATGCCGGTCAGCCAGGATTCATTCAACCCTTCACTCCGTTTTCCGTTCCGGGTAATCCTCGATGCGCAAGCTTCTGTTGCAGCTCGACAGCTCCCGTCTTCCCAGCGTCTTCGACCAGGTCGTCGCCTACGATGCCGGGGTCGACAACATCATGAGCTATGGGGGCGTCGTCGAAGGCGACGTTCGGGACTTGGTCCATGGCTGCATCTTCACCCGTGGCCCCAAGGACCTTCACAACACGGCGGTATGGATCGGGGGCAACAACATGTCCGTCGGGGAGCAACTGCTGGCCCTAGCCGTCGATTCCCTGCAGCCCCCTCTCCGCGTAAGCATCATGCTCGACTCGAACGGCTCGAACACCACTGCGGTAGCGGCGGTGGTCAAGATCGAACAGGTGCTGAAATCGGTGAAGGGCCGCAAGATCGTGATTCTGGGCGGTACCGGTCCGGTCGGCCAACGGGCAGCGGGTCTCCTGGCCAAGGACGGCGCCCGCGTCACTCTCACCTCGCGTAAGGCCGAGCAGGGAGAGAAGGCACGTCAGTTCGTCAGCGCCAGGTTCAACGTTCAGGTCGAATCCACCAGCATGTCCGATCCTGCGATGGTGGGCGAGATCATTGCCGGGGCGGAGGTGGTGCTCAATGCCGGAGCCGCGGGAATCCAGATGGTCTCGAAAGAGGCCTGGAGGGCCACCAAGACCCTCAAGGTCGCGGTGGATCTCAATGCCGTTCCTCCCCTGGGGATCGAAGGGGTGGAAGTCATGGACTCGGGCATCGTCCGGGACGGTGTAACGGTCTTCGGCGCCTTTGGAGTAGGGGATTTCAAGACCAGGCTTCACAAGGCCTGCGTGGCCAAGCTGTTTACCAGAAACGACCTGGTGCTGGACGCCGAAGCCATTGCAGATGTGGCGAGAGAGATGGTAGCTCACAAGAAATCCTAGGCACCGATGCGCGTCCTGGGGATCGACCCCGGCACGGTCAGCATCGACGTTTGCGGGCTCGAGGATGGAGTGGTCTGTTTGGATCGCTCCATTCCGACGGAGGAGGCCCTCGCCGATCCTCGAGCGTTCGTAGGATTGTTGCAGAGCGCAGGCGAACCGGATCTGGTGGCCGGACCATCCGGCTACGGCCTTCCGCTGATTCCCGCCCAAGCCACAACCGATGCCGACCTGCGCCTCGCCTTTCTCGCCCCTCTAGGCGAGGAAGGGGGTATCGGGGGACTCCGGCGCCTCGCCGCCGTACTCAAGGAGTCCGGGCTCCCCGTCATCTATACACCCGGCGTCATCCACCTCGACACCGTCCCCACCCACCGGAAGCTCAACCGCGTCGACCTCGGGACCGCCGACAAGGTGGCCGTGGCCGCCCTGGGGATTGCCGAGCAGGCTCGACGAATGAGGTGCCCGCCCAAGGGGACTTCGTTCATCGTACTGGAGCTGGGAGGCGCCTTCAGCGCCGCGATCGCGGTGCTCGAGGGCCGGATCGTAGATGGAGTCGGAGGCACCAGCGGTGGGATCGGGTGGCGCTCCTCGGGAGCTCTGGATGGAGAGGTCGCCTATCTCGCCGGGGAGGTGACCAAGTCCATGCTGTTCGAGGGCGGCGCCAGGTTCGCAGCCGGTGCCCGAAGACTGGGCGAGGCAGTGGCCGTCGAGGCGCTGGTCGAGGGAGCCCTCAAGGCGGTGCGAACCCTCCAAGTCGCGGTTCCCTCACCTGGAGAGATCCTGCTATCGGGCAGAACGCTTGATGCGCCTGGGGTGCGAGCGAGGCTCGAGCCGGCGCTCACGGCCATCGCGCCGGTCCGGCGACTCCAGGGCTTTGCCCGAACGGCAAAGGCGGCCGCTCAGGGAGCGGCGATACTCGCGAACGGACTGGCTGGCGGTGAATGGAAGGAGCTGGTCGACACGATGCGATTACGCTCGGCGAGCGGTACGGTCCTCGACTATCTCGTGGTGATTTCGCCAGCCGCAGCGCGGCGCCGACTGGGATTGCCCTGACGCCCTAGGCTCCTGTCCGCTGGGCCAGCCAGGCTACGGCCACGGCAGGCGCGCAGTCCGAGATCCGCTCCCGCCCGACCCCTCCTTCCGGCAGCAGGCGGCCGAAATCGAGATACGGCCGATTCCTTCGCCCGGCAAACTCCTCTGCGATGAAACGACCGACCCCGGCTCCGACAACAGGCGCGTCGTCCGGCAACTCTCCTCGTGAGAGCAGGCGATCGCAGGCGTCCTCGATCCGCCGGGCTTGCGCCCGGGCCAGCCACTCGCCCAGCCGGCGCCAGGCGGCCGGAGGCGCGGAGTCGAGATCGCGACCGATCATCCGGGCCAGGCGACGAGCGCTGGCGGTCACGGTCTTCTCTCCACCGTCCGCCGCAGGGAGTTCGTCGGCGCCCTGGGGCAGGCGTCCCGTGAGCCGGTGGACATCTGCGGCACTGGCGAAGTACTCCGCCATCACCGGAACCCAGGCTCCCGAGAAGGGGACCTCCTCAGCAAGAGCCATGACGGGAGTGCGGACGACACCGGTATACAGTAGCTCCCCAGCCAGGAGGCGATCTGAATCTCCCTGCCCCACCATCCTGACCGTTCCGCCCTGTACGACCGCGAGATCGGTGGTGGTGCTGCCGATATCGATGAACAGGGCAGCCTCGACGCGCGAAGCCACCAGGGTGGCGCTCGCCAACCAGTTAGCCGAGGCGATGCGCTCAGCTGCATCCGCCGCCTGTCCGCTGTCCACGAATCCGCTGGACCCGGCATAGACCAGCAATTCGGCATCGGGGAGGCGCTGGCGGATTTCACCCACCAGCCGGGTAACGCCCTGGGCTCGATCCGGGAACAGATCCACCATCTCGCCAGTCATCGTGAGACCGTGTAGCGTGGTGCGTCCGAGAGCTTCCGCGGCCTGCTCGAGGGCGGCGTGCAGGTGCGGCAGTCCTTGCCAGAGCGGACAAGGGATCTGCACGACGTTTTCTACCGTTCCTGACCCGCCGAGGCGCGCCGCCTTGAGATGCGCGCCTCCCAGATCCCACCCGACCACAGACTCACGGCGCATGACACGCCTCCAGATCCAGATCCACCGCCGTGGAGCCGTCCGGGGGCCATGGCTCTGGCTCCGGACCGAACCCGAGCATGGCCAGGACCGCGGCGGCGGGGTTCACTTCGAGCGCTCGACGAAGCCCGGCATATGAGGTGGTCAACCTTGGGTTGATCTCCAGCAGCACGAGGCCTTGCGAAGTACGTATGAGATCGATGCCGACGTAGCCCTGGAGACCCAGGATGGCGGCCGCCACGAGCTGCGCCAGTCGAGCGAACTCGCCGTGGGGGTCCGGAATCGCGTTGACGCTGATTCCCTCGAGCGAGACCCGATCTCCGGCGAGGCGAATCCACTGACGGTTGCAAGAGAGCAGTTGCCCGATCCCATCGGTGCAAACGAGGGAAAGGCTTAGTGCCTCCCCATCGATCCAGGGCTGGGCGATTCGGCCGGGGGCAGCGCCGAGCATCCGCCGAGCGGCCTCCCAATCCTCAACCAGCACGGTGTCTTCACAGCCGGCGCCGTCATCGGGCTTGACGACCCATCGCCCGGGCAGAGGCGGGATCGGCTCGTCAGCGCCGAAGGTCGGAACGACTGGAATCCCCGCTTCACGCAACGCGGCAGCGGTGGCCCGCTTGCTGGAGGCGAGACACACCGCCTCGGGATGGCAGCCGATCAGCAGCTTTCGCTGGTCCAGTGTCTCTCGCGCGAGGAGTTCCAGGATCCCATCGGTTTCGGGGGCGGTGGGCCAAGCGGCATCGGCGGCAGCGAGGCCACGCCGAAACAACGAGCGTGGGTCTTCGCCAGCGAGGGGCACGAGCTGCTCGGCGCCGGCAAGTGGGCCGAGCCGTTGGTCGCGACTTGCAACCACCGTGATGCCCGGCAGGTCGGCGAGATCCTCGACCAGGGCACGAGCGATGAGATCGCCCTCGTGGGCCAGGCTGGGCGCCAGAAGCTCTCCAGCGAGGCCGCCGCCGGTGAAGTGTTCGTAGACGAAGATCCTCATCGCCGGGGGCTCACTGCGACTCGCCTGCTGAGGAAGTCGTCGACCAGACCCTGGGCGATGTCCGGCTGGGTGACGCTCTGCAGCCCCTTCCAGGCCGGCATGCTGTTGACTTCGAGCACTTGAAGCTCACCGCCCTCGCCGCGCACCAGGTCCACTCCCGCATAGTCGGTCCCCACGGCGGCGCAGGCCGCGACCGCCAGCCGCTGCAGATCGCCCTCGAGAGGGACTGCCTCACAGCGACCGCCCTGGGCGACATTGTTGACCCAGCTGGTACCCCGCCGCACCATGGCGGCGATGGCCTTGCCGGATATCACGAAGACCCGCCAGTCGTGCCAGCCACCATCGCCGGGCCCGGTCTCGACATAGCGCTGCAGGTACCAGACGCCGTTGCACTCTTCCGGACGGGGGAGATCGGCAAGCGCTTTGAGCCGTCGCAGTCCTACCCCCTGGGATCCGAACAACGGCTTGGCCACGACCTCATGGCCCAGCGCAATCTCCTCCCGCAGAAAGGTCCCGGCTTGTTCGGATGACTCGGTCACGACGGTCGGCGGGGTCAGCAAACCGGCGCGTTGGACCAGGAAACTGGTCATCCCCTTGTCCACGGTCCGCTCGATCGCGCGGGGGTCGTTGTACACCGGAATGTCCAGCTCTCGCAGCGCGTGCAGGAAATCGAGTCGAAGGACGACCTGGTCCAGGGTTCCTCCGGGCACACCGCGCACGAAGACCCCATCCGGCAACGTCTCCTCGAACCCCGGAATGGCGAGTCCTTCGATGCCGTTGGCCAGATCGAAGCGGCAGCGGAGCAGACTGACGTAGCAAGTCTCCACCTGTCGTGCCTCGAAGGCGCGGCGGAGGCGCTTCCCGTGCCAACCCGGATCATCGGTAGCGATGGCGATGCGCAACGGTGTGCCGTGACCGCGTGCGGAAACGGGGAGGGCGGAGAGTACCGTCATGCGGTCGCCTCGGTGATAGACCGTTGGACTTGATCGCATCGACGCCGGAGAAGCGCGAGGGCGCGCTCGGTATCGGCAGCAGCGGCGTGGACGGTGCAGACCGGATCGCCAGGAGTCAGGGGTGCGCCCTGGTGCGGGACGTCACGACACCACTCGGCGTCCGGGAACGCGCCGCCGACTCGCCCGAAGGTCCCTGCGTAGACCACGGCGTGGGCTCGCACCGCGCGAGGCCGAGCCGGCCGAAGCGGCAACTCGCCACCACAGGCTCGGAGGTGCCAGTCGAACAAGCCCTCCGGGTAATCCGCATCGTAGAGATCGAGTGTCGCCGTGGGTCTGGGGTTCACCTCGAGCGCAAGCCACTCGCTTTCGTGAAGGAGAAAGTCCAGGCCGTTGAGTCCCACCAGCCCGGTGCTCTCCACCAAGGCACTCAGGCGGGCACGGATTTCGGCCTCGACCGCCCCCGGCAGGGCGACTCCCCCTACCGCACCTCCATAAAGGAAAGGGAACCCGGGACGGGCGCTGGCAATCCATTGCTCGTTGAAACCGAGGACGCAGGCTCGGAAGCCGTCGGCGAGGAAGAGAACGGAGAGACGGCGGCCGGCTTCGAAGCGCTGGAAGTAGGTGCGGCGCGAGACCGGACTTCGAGAGGCCATTCTCACCCCGGAGCCCCCGGCGCTGCCCGGCTCCTTCGCCAGCCAACCCCGGGGCGTGCGCGGAAGACGCGAACGGACCTCTGGATGGCGGATTCCCAGGCGATCGAAGGTGGGGAAGATGCGGGCAGGGTCCTTCACCGCTGCCACCACGGCAGGCGCGTTCCCCAACAGGTGACGCCCGGAGGCGAGACGTGAGAGCAGCCGAGTCCGCCCCTCAAACCCGGAACCGTAGACCAGGCCGGCACACCGCGTGGCGGGTGCCAAGGCGGCGGCATGAGCCAGAAGGAGCCGGGGGTCGAGCGCGAGCCGCCGCGCGGAAACAGCGGACCGACAGTCGTGGGCCAGCGCCCGGGTATCCCGGTCGGCAAAGCAGTCGAGCACGACGACGCGATGCCCGCCGCGAACTGCCGAGGCGGCGAGCGCGCGCCCGGTCACGGCGGCAACGAGAAAGGGCTTCGGCTCGGCCGGCATACCTGAATGTGGTGTGGAAGCCTGGCGGACGTCTCGGTGGACCGGATCATCTCGCTTGGGAGGATCGGAGAGACCGGGCCGACGGAAACATATGTTCACGTGGAGACTTGTCCATGCCATTCGGAGGGCCCAAGACGCAGAGAAGGGCCTCGAAGCTGCTGGCACCGGCTCCGCTTTGGTGTTATGCTGTCCCGCTTATGGCCCCGCCGACCAAGTCCACCGAAATCCGAGACGTTTCCTGCCCTTTCTGCGGCCTGGTCTGCGACGATCTGGTCGTCACGGCAGCGGCGGATCGGTTGGCAGTCGGCGCCAACGGCTGCCGGATCAGCGAGGCCGCCTTCGCCCGTGCTGCTGGAGAGGCTCAGCCACGGGTCAATGGCAAAGCGACCCCGCTGGACGTCGCGGCCAAGGAAGCGGCCAAGTTGCTGCGCGGGGCGCATCAGCCTCTGTTCGCCGGTCTGGGGTCCGATGCGGCAGGAGCTCGCGCCGCCGGCCGCCTGGCGGAGCGCTGCGGTGGCGTACTGGACCATATGAATTCCGCGGCTGCGCTGCGCAACCTCTTCGTGCTACAAGACCGCGGCTGGATGACCACGACCATGTCGGAGGTGCGCAACCGCGCCGACCTGCTGGTGGTCGCGGGCACCGACATCGTCTCCCGGTTTCCGCGCTTCTTCGAGCGCTGCATCGCCAACTCCGAGACCCTGTTCGCCAAGGACCGCCGGTGCGAGGTGATCTGCCTTGGGCCCGCCCTCCCTGGCGGAACCAAGCTCTCCGGTCCGGCGCCCCGAGTGGTGGCCTGCGATGTCTCACGCCTGCATGAAGCGCTCGGGGTAATACGCGCCCTGCTGGGCGGGCGCCCGCTCCAGGCCAAGGAGGCGGCTGGGGTCCCGCTCGCGGTCTGGAATGAAGTGACGGAGAAGATGCGCACCGCCCGCTACGGGGTGCTGGCCTGGGCGGTGGCCGATTTCGACTTTCCCCACGCCGAGCTCACCGTGCATGCCCTCTGCGACCTCATCAGGGATCTCAACCAGACGACCCGATTCAGTGGGTTTCCCCTGGGCGGCAGTGAGGGAGACCTGACGGCGGACGCGGTGGGCTTGTGGCAGACTGGCTTCGGGTCGCGCACTTCGCTGGGTCGAGGGACTCCAGAGTACGACCCTTATCACCTGTCCACGCGGGGTCTGCTCGAGCGGGGCGAGGCCGACGTCCTGTTCTGGATCTCGAGCTTCGATCAGACCCGTACGCCCCCATCCACGACGATTCCGACCATCGTGCTGGGAGCCGCCGGCATGGCACTCAAGAAGGAGCCGGCGGTGTTCATTCCGGTCGGAACCCCGGGCGTCGATCATGCCGGGCATCTGTTCCGCACCGACCGGGTGGTGGCGATCCCGCTTCGGCAGCTCCGGCGGTCGGGGCTGCCAAGCGTGGCCGAGGCGATCGGCGCCATTGAAGCCGCATGGTAGACTCGAAGCCACTCTCACTTCCTCTCTCATCGACGATCCCGACCTGACATGCTCCTCAAGTTGAAGGGCGGCACGATCTATGACCCGGCCCACGGGCTGAACGGGAAGGTGGGAGATCTGTGGGTTCGGGACGGGCGCATCGTCGCGGGGCCAGTGCCGGGGGAGCGGGTGGACCAGGAGTACGATCTCACCGGACGCGTGGTCATGGCCGGGGCGGTCGACATGCATACCCACATCGGCGGCGGCAAACTGAACATCGCCCGGGCGATGTTGCCAGAGGATCACCGTCGCGATCTGGTCTCCCGGACCGCAATCACCCGTGCCTCATGCGGCCACGCGGCGCCCGGGACGTTGGCCGCGGGATACCGCTACGCCACCATGGGGTACACCGCCTGCTTCGAGCCGGCCATCCTCCCAGTCAACGCCCGGCAGGCCCATCTCGAGATGGGCGACACGCCCATGGTCGACAAGGGCGGGTACGCGATGCTGGGGAGCGACGACTTTCTACTCCGGCTGCTCGCGGCCGGTGAGCCGCAGGCGCGGATCAACGATTACGTGGCCTGGACCCTTCAGGCGACCCGCTGCCTGGCCATCAAGGTGGTGAACCCGGGCGGGATCTCGGCGTTCAAGTTCAACCAGCGCAAACTGGATCTCGACGAGAAGCATTCCTACTACCCGATCACCCCGCGCGACGTGGTGCGCACGTTGACCCGGGCGCTGGACGAGCTGGGCGTCCCGCATCCTCTGCACGTGCATGGCTGCAACCTCGGCGTCCCCGGGAACGCCGATACGACCCTGGCGACGATGGGGGCGACCGAGGGACATCGAATTCATCTCACCCACATCCAGTTCCACAGCTACGGCACCGAGGGAGATCGCCACTTCTCGTCGGGGGCGGCGCGGGTGGCGGAGGCGATCCGGAGCAACCCCCACGTGAGCTGCGACGTGGGGCAGCTGATGTTCGGGCCCACGGTCACGGCTTCGGGCGACACCATGGCGCAGTACCGCAACGCGCCGTTCGGCCACCCCAAGAAGTACACTTCGATGGATATCGAGTGCGACGCCGGGTGCGGAGTGGTCCCGTTCCGCTACAGCGACAAGAACTTCGTGAACGCGCTCCAGTGGGCCGTCGGCCTCGAGATTTTTCTCCTGGTGGATGATCCCTGGCGGGTATTGCTGACCACCGACCATCCCAACGGGGCGCCGTTCACCAGTTATCCCGAGCTGATCCGGCTGCTGATGGACCGGACCTTCCGGAACGAGCGCCTGGCCCAGATCAACGCCGACGCGCGCGCCCTGACCACGCTCGGCAGCATCGAGCGGGAGTATTCGCTCTTCGAGATCGCGATCCTGACGCGGGCCGGTCCGGCCCGGATCCTGGGCCTGAGCGACCACGGGCACCTGGGCCCGGGCGCAGTCGCGGACGTCGCTGTGTATCGAGACGACCCCGACCGCCAGAAGATGTTCACGGCGCCGGAGTACGTCTTCAAGGGGGGGGAGCTGGTCGCCCGGGATGGCCAAGTGGTGAAGGTCACCTGGGGGAAATACCACGCGGTGGCGCCGTCCTACGACAAGGGGATCGAGCGGCGGCTCAAGGAGTATTTCGACCGCTATATGACGATGCGGATGGAGAACTTCCCCATCTCCGAAGACGAGATGCACGCCTTTGGGCAGGGCGTGGACCTGGTGAGCCATCCGTGCCGGACGTGAAACCCATGGTGATCAACGGAGTCACCATCGACGACTCGTTTGCGGAGGCCTTCGGGATGAAGGCCACCCGCATCATCATTACGGCGCAAACGCTCGAATGGGCGCGCCACGCCGGGGTGTCCCTGACCGGGTTCGCCACTTCGGTCATCGCGTGCGGGTGCGAGGCGGCGATCGAGCGCGACCTGAAGCCGGAAGACACTCCGGACGGCCGGCCCGGCGTTTCGGTGCTGATCTTTGCGGTCTCGAGTGGCGAGTTGGGAAAGCAGCTGGAGCGCCGGGTAGGCCAGTGCGTGCTCACCTCACCCACCAGTGCCATCTTCGCCGGCGTGGATGGCGGCGACCCGTTGCCGCTGGGCAAGAACCTCCGGTTCTTCGGCGACGGGTATCAGCAGTCGAAGATCATTGCCGGAAAGCGCTTCTGGCGGATTCCCGTGATGGACGGCGAGTTTCTGATCCAGGAAACGGCGGGAATGGTGAAAGGGATCGGGGGAGGGAATTTCCTGGTGCTGGCCGCTTCCCAACCACAGGCGCTGGCCGCCTGCGAAGCCGCCATCGCGGCGATGCGGCAAATCCCCGAGGTCATCATGCCGTTCCCCGGCGGCGTGGTCCGTTCCGGATCCAAGGTCGGCTCCAAGTACAAGGCGCTGGCCGCCTCGACCAACGACGCCTACTGTCCCACCATTCAGGGAATCACCAAGACCGCCCTCACGCCGGAGATCGGCTCGGTCATGGAGATCGTGATCGACGGCCTGACCGAAAAGGCGATCGCCGCGGCGATGCGGGCGGGGATCCTTGCCATCACCAAGCTCGGCGCGGCCAAAGGCATTCGCAGGATCGACGCCGGGAATTACGGCGGCAAGCTGGGCAAGTATCAATTCCGCCTTCATGAAATCCTCGCCTAGCGTGGAGCACTCTCCGACTCCTCCCTGCCCCATCGGCGCCCTCAAGGTTTCACTTCCGAGACTGGTGCCGTGAGTTCCCTCGGCACCGAGCAGCAGCCGCTCCAGGTCGCCATCGTGGGATCCGGTCCCAGCGGATTCTACGTCGCGGAATCCCTGCTCAAGTCGGACACGGCGGTCCGGATCGCGATGATCGAACGTCTGCCCGCACCGTTCGGCCTGGTGCGCTACGGCGTAGCCCCGGACCATCCGAAGCTCAAGGAAGTCATCCCGGTCTATGACCGGATCGCCCAATCGCCACAGTTCAGCTTCTATGGCAACGTCACCGTGGGGCGGGACGTGAGCGTGGCCGAGTTGCGCAACGCCTTTCACGTGGTGGTCCTCGCGAGCGGCGCGGAGAGCGACCGGAGAATGGGCATACCGGGCGAAGACCTGCCGGGCAGCTACACCGCCACCGAATTCGTCGGGTGGTACAACGGGCACCCCGACTTTCAGGACCGGAGCTTCGACCTGGATCAGGAGGTGGCGGTCATCATCGGCCAGGGCAACGTCGCGATCGACGTCTGTCGGATCCTGGCAAAGACGGTGGACGAACTCCGGCACACCGACATTACCGCACACGCCCTGGATCGCCTGGCGACCAGCAAGATCCAGGAGATACACCTGGTGGGGCGGCGCGGACCGGCGCAGACCAAGTTCACGACCAAGGAATTCCGGGAGCTGGGCGTGCTGGCGGATTGCGATCCGGTGGTAGATCCGGCGGACCTGGCGCTCAACCCGGAGAGTCAGGCCGAGCTCTCGGATAAGCGCGGGGCGGTGGCCAAGAAGAACCTGGAAGTCCTCCAGGGGTTCCTGGCCCGCCCCTCCCGGGGAGCGCGCCGGCGGGTCCATCTTCGATTCCTGCTGAGCCCCGTCGAGCTCAAGGGCGGTACGCATCTCGACCGGGTCGTCTTCGAAAGAAATCAGCTCAAGGGCGGACCCTTCGAGCAGAGCGCCAGAGGGACCGGCTCGCGAGAGGAGTTGGCCGCGGGGCTCCTGTTCAGAAGCATCGGTTATCGGGGCACGCCGATCCCGGGCGTCTCGTTCGATCCCAAGCAGGGAATCATTCCGACCAGGGAAAGTCGGGTTACCGACGAGGCCGGGGCCGTGGTTTCCGGGCTGTTCGCTACCGGATGGATCAAGCGGGGACCCAGTGGAATCATCGGAACCAACAAGCCCGACGCCGTGGCGACGGTGCAGTCGATCCTGGCTGACCTGCCCTCGCTCGACACCGGCCCCAGGCCGGGCAATGCCGCCCTGGCGGCCTTCCTGGCCGGGCGCCGGCGAGTGGTTTCCTATCGCGACTGGCAGGCGATCGACGCGGCGGAGATCAAGCGCGGCCTCTCCGAGGGAAAGCCGCGGGAGAAATTCACCCGGGTCGACGAGATGCTCGGGGTGCTTCCGTGAGGTGCCGCTGCCGGTATCTTTCCCGGCTGGTTTATCCAGGGCCCGGGACGCTTCGATGAGCACACTGACGCTGACGCTGCGCGAGGTACCGGCCCAGCGGCTGGATCTCTCCCCCCTTTCGCCTGACCGGTTGGCCGGACGGAGCGCGGCGGAGGTGGGCGCCATCGAGCTGAGCTCCGGGAATCGCCGGCTTCGAGTCGACAGCCTGTTCAAGGTTGCGGGCGGCTATGAATCGGTGCTCGAGATCTGCAACTCGTGCGACAAGCTGGATCGGATCGGCGAGGCAATGACCGGCGGGCAGGTGATCGTCCAGGGCAATGCCGGTGCCTATCTGGGCGCCCGCATGAAGGATGGAAAGATCGAAGTCCAGGGGAACGTGGGCGCCTACGGCGCGACCGGGATGCGGGGTGGCTTCATCCACATCAAGGGCAATGCCGGCGATTTCCTTGCCGCCGCGATTCCGGGCGACCCAAAAGGAATGCAGGGCGGCACCGTGCTCGTGACCGGCAATACCGGAGAGCGAACCGGGGACCGGATGCGCCGCGGCGCGCTCCTGATCGAAGGAGATACAGGAGACTACTGCGGCTCCCGTATGATCGCGGGGACGATAGCGGTAGGGGGCAAAGTCGGCCGATTCCCCGGGCTTCAGATGCGTCGAGGGACGTTGCTGCTCCGCCAGGCTCCCGGAACGCTGGTTCCCACCTTCAGCGACTGCGGCGAGCACCCCCTGGGCTTCCTCACTCTGCTGGTGAAGTCCTGGCGAACCCTGCCCGGCGCCTTTGCGAAGCTGCCTGAGTCGCGCTCCCGCGTGCGCCGCTACATGGGCGACCTGGCCAACGACGGACGCGGTGAAATCCTGATCTGGGTTTGATGGCGACCACCACTGTCATAGCACGGAGCGGCAGGATGAGCCTGGGGGTAAACGAGCGGGCCTGGAAGCTGGCGGATCGGTTGGCCGCAGACCCGGCTGCCTATCGGACCGCGGTCAAGACCCTGAGCGGTGGCGCGCGGGTGATCGACGCCGGCGTCGAAGTACCCGGCGGTCTCGCCGCCGGCCTGCTGCTCTCCGAGATCTGCATGGGCGGCCTGGGCGCGGTCGAGGCCAGCACGATCCCCTTCGAGGGGGAGAACTGGCCTGGAGTGCTGGTCCGCACCGATCACCCGGCCGTCTCCTGCATGGCCTCGCAGTACGCCGGGTGGGCAATTCAAGTCGAGAAGTTCTTCGCCATGGGCTCCGGTCCCCTGCGGTCGCACGCCCGGGTGGAGAAGGAGCTGTTCGAGAAGCTGGGTTACGAAGAGGAAGCCAGCCGGGGCGTGCTGGTACTGGAGGGCCGAACGCTCCCGACGGATGAAGTGGCTGCCTGGGTCGGGCGGAAGGCTCGCCTCGATCCCTCCAAGCTGACCTTCATCGTCGCCCCGACGGCGAGCCTGGCGGGCGGCACCCAGATTTCGGCCCGGATCCTCGAGACCGGCCTGCACAAGATCGAGACGCTGGGATTCGACGTGCGAAAGATCGTGAGCGGGATCGGGACGGCTCCACTCGCTCCGGTGGCCAAGAACGACCTGCGCGGGATCGGCCGCACCAACGATTGCATCCTCTACGGCGGCCAGGCCCACTATACGGTGGACGCTTCCGACGAGGAGCTCGAGGCCCTGGCCCCCAAGGTGCCGGCCGTCGCGTCGCGCGACTACGGGCAGCCCTTCTACGAGATTTTCGAGCGCTACAACAAGGATTTCTACAAGATCGATCCCTTGCTCTTCAGCCCGGCGGAGGTCTGGCTCACCGGGGTCAAGAGCGGCCGGACCTTCCATGCCGGGAGGGTAAATCCGTCGGTGCTCAAACAATCACTCCGTCCCGAGTGACGGGACCGCGCGGCCAAGGGCAACGGTCGCGCACCAATAGAAGCCTTCAACCTGGAGCAGACCCGCAATGCCACGATTCGCTACCGCAGCCGCCATCCTCCTGCTGGGTTTCGCGGCCTGCAAGCCGGCCGAGAAGCCCGCTCAGAAGCCGCCAGAGGCCCCCGCGCCGGCTGCACCAGCGGGCCCGCAAGCCATCGTCACCGTGATCTACAACACGCCCAAGGACACCGCCGCGTTCGAGAAGTACTACTGGGCCACCCACGTCCCCCTGGTGCAGGCCAATCAGGCGGAGATCGGATTCGTGCGCGCCGACCTGACCCGGTTCGCCAAGAACCTCGATGGCAAGAAGCCCTCGTACTACCGGCAGGCCGAACTCTACTTCAAGTCGATGGCGGACCTGGAGAAGGGGATCGCCACGCCGGGATTCAAGAAGGTGGCTGACGATCTGGGCAACTTTGCCAGCGGCGGGCTCATCGGCATGATCGCGACCGAGACCAGCCCGGCCACCGATCCGAATGACGGCAGCCCGATGGCCATTGTGACGGTGATCTACAATCAGCCCAAGGACCCGGCCGCCTTTGAGAAGTACTACGCCGAGACCCACCTCCCGCTGGTAGGGGCCAACCAGGCCGAGATCGGCTTCGTCAAGGCCGAGCTGACCAAATTCGACAAGAACCTGGATGGAACGCCGGCTGCCTTCTACCGGCAGGCCGAGCTGTACTTCCCCTCGATGGAGGCGCTGGAGAAGGGGGTGAAGACCCCTGGCTTCAAGAAGGTGGCCGACGACCTGGCCAACTTCGCCACGGGTGGGCTGACCGGTATGGTCGCCCGGGAAGGCAAGTAACGGGGACTTCGACGCGCCAATCGGTCGACTCAATTCACCGAGGCCGTCGCCGTGGGCGATGACGGGACCCTCCGACCGGAGGAGGTCGCGACTCTCGCCCAACTGGCCTGCCTGATCGAGGCCAGCGCGGGAAAGCCGGGGAATGTCTCCCCGGCTCACGCCTTTCGCGATATGCGCTACGAGGACTTTCTGCTTAGCGCGCTCGCGATCGGCCCCGCACTGGCCCAGGCAGGCCAGCTTCCTTTAGGAGTGGTCATCCGCTGGGGCCACGAGGCCACTCGCCGCTGGACCTCCGCCAATACCAATCTCGGCATGCTTCTGCTCCTGGCCCCGTTGGTCAAGGCGTCGCTGCGCCTGGGCGGGGCGCTACGAGACCGGGTCCACGACGCGCTCGCGGAGACCACGGTGGAGGACGCCCAGGAGGTGTACGTCAGCATCCGGGCCGCGCATCCCGGTGGGCTGGGGAAAGCGGAACGGCAAGACGTCTCGGAGACGCCGACGGTGACCCTGCAGGAGGCGATGCGTCTCGCCGCGAATCGGGATACCGTGGCACAGGAGTACGTCACCGATTTCGCCGTGACGTTCGAGATCACGGCTCCCGCTTTGCGGGCCGCTCGCGACGCCGGGCTCGGCTGGCTGGATGCCGCGGTAGAGACCTACCTGACCCTGCTGGCCCAGCGGCCCGACACCTTGATCTCGCGAAAGCGCGGACTGGCAGAGGCACAGCGGGTTTCGGAGCAGGCGAAGGCGATCCAGGCCAAGGGCGGGGTCCGCAGCGCGGAAGGCCGGCTCGCGCTCACCGGGTTTGACGAAGCCCTGCGTGACGACCAGAATTCAAGAAACCCCGGCACCACGGCCGATCTCACCGCCGCCGCGCTCTTCGTGGTGCTCCTGGAACAGGGCGGCGTCTGACGACGGAGAACGCGCAGTGAGCCAGTTCAAGATCGCGGTCAGCAAGGACTACCTGGTCTTCTCATCGGCCCATTTCATCACCTTCAAGGGCCATCAGTGCGAGAGCCTGCACGGCCACAATTACCGGGTCGGGATCGAGACGACCGGATCGGTCGACGCCGAATGCCTGTTCGTGCTGGATTTCTCGATTCTCAAGAAGATGGTCCGGCGTCAGGTGGATGAGATCGACCACAAGGTCCTGCTTCCCACCAAGAACCCCAAGCTCCAGATCGTGGATCTGGGGCTCCAGCTCCGGGTGGACTACTACGGGGAGCCGACCTACCTCTTCCCCAAGACCGATTGCGCCCTGCTGCCGATCGAGAACACTACCGCCGAGATGCTGGCCCGGTACCTGGCGGAGCAGGTCCAGTGCGAAATCAAGAAGGCGGGGATCACCAACCTGACCAGCCTGGAGCTGGAGGTCGAGGAGACCTTCGGGCAGTCGGCGCGTTATCGGATGGAGCTGTAAGGCAAGATCGCCCCAGTGTGGAGCGCGGTGCCGACCACGGCCGCCGCGCAGCCGGCAGTCGCCAGGGCGTCGAGGTCTCGGCCAGAGCGAACTCCCCCACCTGCCCACAGCACCACCTCAGGAAGCCGTTCGCGTAGCTGCGCAACGAGGCTGAGGTCGACACCTCGGCCGGTTCCCACTCTCGCGGCATCAAGCAGCAGGATCGTGGTGACTCCGGCCCGACGCGCCAGCTCCGCCAACTCCACTGGGGCCGTACCCGGGGCAACCGAAAGTGTCGGGTGACGGATCGGGACCCCGTCCCGCAGGTCCAGACTGAACACCACCCGCTCATCCCCCATCGTTTCAGTGATCTCGGCCAGGTCATCGAATGCGCGCAACGTCTCCAGACCGACGACGACGCGTGAAGCGCCCAGCTCGACGATCCAGCGCGCCGAGGTGGGATCGGACACGCCGGCATCCACGACCAGGCCAGCCCCGAATCCATCGCGGGGGTCGGCCAGTCGCTGCAGCAGCGCGCGCTGTGGAGACCCGGCCGTGATGGCGTCGAGATCCGCCACGTAGCAGGTCGTGCAGCCCAGCCTCCGGTAGGCCCGCGCCAGGGCGAGCGGATCGCCCGGCGCGTTGCGACAGAGCGCCGACTCCACCGGTTGGTAGCGCGACCGGTCGCCGGCACGAGCGTGTACGGCGCGACCTCCGGCCAGGTCGAGCGTTGGGATGATGAGCATGGATGGGAAGCTACTCCGCAACTCGGACTGCCCGCCAACCGGTGAGGCTGGCGAATTCCGGGGGAGGGGCAATATTGCTCGATGCCGGGCGATTCACTGTCGAGGTAGCGTTACCCAAACCCTGGTCTCAGGCAGCGAATGCCCATCACCTTTCGGATCGACCGCGATGCCGGCATCGTCCGCACCAGGATTGCCGGTCAGTTCTCCGCGGCGGACGTGACCGCCTATCGCGATAGCTTGTTCAATGATCCGGACTACCGTCCCGGCATGCTGGGCTTCGTCGACTGCCGGGAAGTGGAGACTCTTCCCAGCGCTGATACCTTGCAGCTGCTGGCGTTGGAGATTACTCGGCGCCAGGAGGCGGTCGGCGCCACCAGGGTCGCAGTGGTGGTCGCGAGCGAGGCGGCCTACGGGCTCATGCGGATGTATGAGGTCTACACCGCCGCCACCTCGATCAAGGTCAAGACATTCCGTGACGAGGCTGAGGCGCTGGCCTGGCTTACCGGCCCGGGCGCCGAGTCCTAGGCGCGATCAGACATCGTTCGACATTTCGCTCACGTACGTGTGGAGGTATCCATGCCCGAACTTCATCCCAAGATCAAACAGCTCCTGACCGATCTCGAGCGCGAACGGGACGAACTCAAGCTCAAGATTCATCTCGGCAAGGCCGAAGCGCGGGACGAATGGGCCAAGCTGGAAGACCGGCTGGCGCAGTTCCGGGAGCGCGCGGGCCGAGCCGGGGTGGAAGCGGGCGGCGCCGCCGATGACATCGGCGCGGCGGCAAAGAAGCTGGCCGAGGAGATTCGCGAAGGCTTCAAGCGGGTCCGGCGGACGCTCTAGTCGTGGACGCGTCGGCGACGGGGAAGCGCCGGCTTCGGATCGCGTTCACCCTCTTCCTCGCCGCCTACGGCTTCGTCTGCCTCAGAAGTCCCGCCGATTACGGCTGGCTCGACAGTCTCGACCTCGCGGTTCACGAGTCGGGCCATCTGGTCTTCGGGTTCGACGGCGATTTTCTCCAATTCCTGGGCGGGACCCTGATGCAGCTGCTGGTCCCGGCGACCTTCGTCGCCTACTTCTGGCGCCGGGGAGAGCGCTACGCGGCCACCGTGCCGCTCTGGTGGGCGGGACAGAACTGCTGGAACATCGGCGTCTATGTTCGTGATGCGCGCACCGAGGAGTTGCCCCTGGTCGGCGGCGGCGAACACGACTGGTCCTACCTGCTGGGGGAGCTCGACTGGCTGAGCTACGACCAGCGGCTGGGCTGGGGGATCCACGCGACCGGCGTAGTGCTGTATCTGATCGCCATCGTGGGGGGATGGTATCTCGCGGCGCGGGACCAGTCCCCGGATATCTGAAGAACCGCCACCCCTCTGCCTTCAGCCCATGAGACAAGTCCAGGCCGTGGTGAAGGTGGGCGGATCGCTCAGTGGAGTGCGCGGCGCCCTGCGGGCGCTCGGCGCCGCCCTGGCGGAGGGGGCGCAGACCGTTCCTCTGGTCGTCATGCCGGGGGGAGGTCCCTTCGCGGATGTCGTCCGCGCCTACGATCACCGGACCGGGCTGAGCCCCGATTCGGCGCACTGGATGGCGATCCTGGGCATGGATCAGTTCGCCTACGCGTTGCTGGATGTCATTCCGGGCGCGGCACTGGCGCTGGATCGGTCGGCAATCGAAGCCGCCATCGACCGGCATCGCGTGCCGGTGCTGGCCCCCTACCGATGGCTGCGCGAGACGGACGCGCTTCCCCACACCTGGGAAGTGACCAGCGACAGTCTCGCGGCCTACCTGGCGGGAATCCTGGGTGCGAAGCGGTTGGTCTTGCTGAAACCGGTGGATGGAACCGTTGAGTCGTTGACCGATCCCTATTTCCGCCAGGCCCTGCCGGACGGGTTGAAGGTTCGGTCGGTGGGTCCCTCGGGGTGGACGCGCTGGCGCGAGTACTTGCTCCCCAATACGGGATCGTAGTTCCGCTCCGGGCCGCCAGCGGCGGCGACCAGCGCCGTCACCCGCTTGAGGCTGATGGTTCCGTTTCTCCCGCCCTCACAGGCCGCCCCGCGCACGCCGGCGACGTCCACGCGCATGGCGCGGGCCCGTTCCACCTCCTCCAGTCCCAGCCCACCGGCAAGAGCGGTCAGCAGCCGCACCTCGCGAACACTGAAGACCAACTCCGCGATTCGCTCCTCGGACCAGAGCTGGAAGAGTCCCCCCTGATCCTTGAAGGCGGTGTCGAGCAGGACCCCCCGGGCTCCGACGGCTGAGGCGACCTGCACCAGTCGTGCGGGCTCCAGGCTCCGCGCGCGCTCCCAGTCGGCATAGGCAACGGCCACCACCGCGGGCGAGCTGAGCCAGCGATAGCTGGCGCGAACTGCCGCGTCGAGCAGCTGCGCTGCGCGCTTGGGTTGGGAGACGCCGGCGAAGCCGAACTTGGCGAACCACAGTTCCGCCCCTTCGGTGGCACGCAGGTTTCGCCGCACCTGCGGCAGAGAGTGCGCGTCACCCAGCGCGGCGCTCAGCGCGCGCCCGCGAGGCACGACCGCACGAATTTCCTGCAGCATCGTGCTGTCGACCATGCCGAGCGCACCGGCGCCGGGCTCCTTGGCATCTATGATGTGTGCACCACCCGCGAGCGCGGTACGCGCTTCCTCGGGATCGCGCACACTGATCAGCAATTGCACCGGGAATTTCCCCTTGTGGCGGGCCGAGCCTCCGGTATGTTACGCCCGACGATGAGCCATGTCAAAGCTGGCGCGCCTTCGTTGCATGGCAAGATCGTGCTGGTGACCGGCGCCTCGAGCGGCATCGGACACGCGATCGCGCTGCGCTGTGTGCGCGCCGGCGCCGACGTGGCGGTAACGTATCGCAACAACCACGCGGGGACCGACCGGATTCTGGCCGAGGCGCGAGCGATCGGACGACGGGCCGTCAACTTCAAGGTCGATGTCGCCAGCGAAGAGCAAATTGCCGAGCTGAGCCGGAAACTCGTCGAGGAGTACGGCCGGGTGGATGCGTGGATCAACAATGCCGGCGCCGACGTGCTCACCGGTGAGGGCGCGACGCTGGGCCGACGCGAGAAGCTCGACCTCCTGCTCTCGGTCGACCTGCGGGGGACCATCCTCGCCTCCTGGGCCGCGGTGGCCTTGATGAAGAAGCAGCCCGATGGCGGTTGCGTGATCAACATGTCCTGGGACCGGGTCGCGCAGGGATTGGCGGGAGAGAATCCACAGCTCTTCTCGGCGGTCAAAGGTGGAGTGCTGGGCTTCAGCAAGTCCCTCGCGCGCTCGGTGGCGCCGCACATCCGGGTCAACGTGCTGGGCCCCGGCTGGATCGAGACCGCCTTTGCCGATGTGGTGGAGCCGCGCTTCAAGGAGCGGGTCAAGGAGTCGATCCCGCTCAGGCGCTGGGGGACTCCCGACGACGTGGCCGAAGCCGCCGTCTTTCTCGCCTCCGACGCGGCGGCCTTTTTGACGGGGCAGATGATCAACGTGAATGGGGGAGACGTGATGTAAGGCGGGTGGCCGCCAGGAACGTCACTCAGCAAACGACGGAGGATCACATGCCGACCAAAGACCCGACCTATACTGACGATCAGATAAAGGAAAAGCTCAAGGACCTCCCCGGCTGGTACCTCGAGGACGGCTGGATCCGCCGCCAATACAAGACTGACGGCTGGCTCACCACGCTGGCCCTGGTGAACACCATCGGGTACCTGGCGGAGGCCGCCTATCACCACCCCGACCTCACCGTCACCTGGGCCAAGGTCTGGGTAAAGCTGCAAAACCACGCCGCGGGCGGAATCACCGACAAGGACTTCGAGCTGGCCCGGCACATCGAGCAGACCGTCCTGTGGAAGCCCACCGGCGGCGCTCTCGAGGGAACGCCAAACAAATGGGTGCGGGGAGGGGATCCAAAATAGGGCGGGACGGCCGGCCGGCGGGCAACCGGACTCGGGAACGGAAAGACGGGGTGACGAGCGGCACCAGATCGAGGGCCGGGCGCCGGTCCGTCCTTTTCGTCACGGGGAAACTGGCGGAGCCCGCCTTGAGGCGGGTTCTGGCGGAGCTGGAAGCCGAGCTCGAGGCCCACGTCGCGGTGCTCAAGATCACCGTGGCCGCACTGATGACCACGCCGTGGATCGCCCGCTTTCTCGAGGTGCCGGCCGGTACCGACCTCATCCTGCTCCCTGGACTCTGCGAAGGTGATCCCTCGGTCATTGCCGAGCGCTTCGGCGTCCGAGCCGAGAAGGGCCCCAAAGACCTCCGCGAGATTCCCCAGTACTTCGGGCAGGCCCAGGCGCGCCGCGACTATGGTGACTACGACATCGAGATCCTGGCCGAGATCAACAACGCGCCCAGGCTCACCCGGGACGCCATTCGCCGTGAGGCGGAGTACTACCGCGCCAGCGGGGCCGACGTCATCGACATCGGCTGCACCCCGGGACTGGAGTTTCCCGATCTGACGGGAACGGTCAGAGAGCTGGTCGGATCGGGCCTGCGAGTCAGCGTGGATTCCTTCGTGCCGGAGGAGATCACGGCCGCCGTCGAGGCGGGAGCCGAGCTGGTGCTCAGCATCAACGGCTCCAACCTCGAGGTGGCCGACCGGCTGGCCGGAGGGTCCGCGCGGGTGGTGGCGATCCCCGAGTTCGGCGCCGGCCTCGAGACCCTCGAGGCGACGCTCGAGACACTCGAGCGCCGCCGAGTTCCCTACCTGATCGATCCCGTCATTGAGCCGATCGGATTCGGCTTCACCGCCTCGCTGGAGCGGTTCGCGGAGGCGCACCGCCGGTATCCCTCGGCCCCACTCATGATGGGGATCGGCAACGTGACCGAGCTGACTTCGGCGGATTCGACCGGAGTCAACGCGTTGCTGATGGCGGTCTGTCAGGAGACCGGCGTCAAGGCGGTGCTCACCACCGAGGTCATCCCCTGGGCCCGCGGCGCGGTACGAGAGCTGGACATCGCGCGAAGGCTGATGCACTACGCCATCGCCCACCGGGTCATTCCCAAGGGAGTGGACGATCGCCTGGTCACGATCAAGGACCCACGGATCCTCGCCTTTACCGAGCAGGAGCTTCGCGCGCTCCAGGCCCAGGTCAAGGACCCCAACTTTCGGATCTTCACCGACCGGGATACGATCACCGTCTTCAACGACGAGATCTTCGTCCGGGGGACGGACATCCAGGCGATCTTCACTCAGCTCGGCGTGACCGAGGCCACCCACGCCTTCTACCTCGGCCGCGAATTGATGAAAGCGAAGACCGCGATCACTCTGGGAAAGACCTACCGGCAGGAGGGCGCCTTGTCCTGGGGATACCTCACGCCCCCCGACGATGTGGCCCCCAAGCACCAGAAGCTCACTCAGCGGAAGCGGCGAGACCGGAAGTCCCGATGATCATCGAGAGCATCATCACGAGCATGGATGCGGCGGGTGCGGTCAACTACGCGCCCATGGGAGTGGAGTGGGGCGAGGAGATGATCGTGATCAAACCGTTCCTCGAGACCACGACTTTTCGCAACCTCGAGGCGACCCGGGTGGCCGTGGTGAACCTGACCGACGACGTGATGCTGTTCGTGCAGGGCGCCATCGAGACGGCAACCTTCGCGTCGGTACCCGCCAGCGTGGTCCGGGGCGTGGTACTCGAGGCAGCCTGCTCCTGGCGTGAAGTCGAGGTGGTCTCGATCGACGCGACGCCGCCGCGGTCCCGGATCGTGACCCGGGTCGTGCATCGTGGCCAGCGCCGGGAATTCCTGGGCTTCAATCGGGCCCGACACGCGGTGCTGGAGGCAGCGATCCTCGCGACCCGGCTGCATCTGCTCCCGGCCGAAACCGTTCGGCAGGATCTCGATCGCCTGCAGATCATCGTGGAAAAGACGGCCGGCCCTCGCGAGCTCGAGGCCATGAACCTGGTCACCCGGTACGTCGCCGGCCGGCTCGCCGCAGCCTCAACTCCATGACCTCGTCTCCAGCCTCGCCTCAGCCTTCCCGGGCTCGCGCGCTCCCGGCAGCGGTGACCGTCGAAGCGCCGGCGCGACTCCACTTCGGGATGCTGGACCTCCGGGGGGATCGAGGGCGGCGCTTCGGAGGCATCGGAGCGGCGATTCCAAGACCCGCGACGAAAATCGAAGTCCGGCGCGCCTCCGAGCGGACCGCCGAAGGGCCGGAGGCGGAGCGCGCCCTCGCGATGGCCGAGCGGTTTGCCCGAGCGACGGAGCTGGCGGGCGGCTTTCATCTGGACGTCCGGAGCGTCATCCCCTCCCATGTCGGGCTCGGCTCAGGCACTCAGCTGGCGCTATCGGTCGCCCGGGGATTATCGGAGTTGTACGGCTTGGAGACCGACGCAGGGGCGTTGTCCGAGATGGTGGGACGTGGCGCTCGCTCCGCCATCGGGACCTGGCTCTTCGAACGGGGGGGCTTCGTCCTCGAGGGAGGCCGGAAGCCGGGGACCAGTGCGGTCGCTCCGCTGTTGGTACGGTTACCGATGCCGGAGAGCTGGCGGTGCGTCCTGGCGATTCCGGCGGGAGCGCCCGGTTTGAGCGGCGAGATGGAGATGCAGGCTTTCGAAGAGCTCCCCGCACCGCCAGCCGGGGAAGTCGAGCGGGTGGCGCACGTGGTCCTGATGCAGCTTCTCCCGGCAGTGGTCGAGGCTGATCTCGGCTCGTTCGGCAGTGGTCTCACCGAACTGCAGCGAGTGACCGGTGGATGGTTTGGCGCGGCCCAAGGCGGCGCCTTTGCGCGAGGCAATCCCGGCGAGCTGGTGCGGCGAATGGAGACCTGGGGGGCGAAAGGGGTGGGCCAGAGCTCCTGGGGCCCGGCGGTCTATGGGTTAGTGGAGGGGAACGCGGAGGCTCAGTCCCTGGCCGAACGGGCGCGAGCCTTCCTGGGCGGGGAGGGAGTGGTCCTGGCCACGGGATTCAGCAATCACGGAGCCCTGGTTACGGTACCAAGATCGGCAGATTGACAGCCTACCAGAGGGCCGCTATACTCTGCCCCGCCTTCGGCTTGGGTGGTTCCTGGCCGGGAATCACCGTAAGGCAACTGGGAGACCAATCCCGATCCGGATTCCCCCATCCAAGACAGCCTGGAACTTCCCTCGACTTCGGCGGTATCAAGTGTCAGCTAGCGGTCCCCGCGGTCGAGTGACAGGATGAGCATGCCCGACGTCGTTTCGCACGACAATCACGGTAATAATCGATGGTATGGCGTGGGCAATAATTGGCGCCGTGCCGCGGGCCGTCTTACCCCTCCTTTTCGTTCTCACATCCCGGATTCCAGTAGTGTTTCAATATGCAACTTCGCAGATCTTGCGGGGTTGCGGCTCGGCACGTACATCATCCGCTTCCCGAATTTCGGAATTCTCGCTCCCGGGGTCGAGAGTAGCTGGATAAGGACCGTTTGAGCCGAGGAGGGTCGTCGACGTTGGGGCCGGGATGGCCCGACGGGTATGGCATTGGAGGACGCAGCACCGCAATAGCAGTTGCAGGGCTCACCCTTCACCCTGAGGTCAGTATATGAACCGTTTCACGCAGAGGATGTTGTCGGGGGCGCTGGCCGTCGGCCTGACCGTCGCAACCGCCGCTGCCCAGGCGCGTTCGGGGGCTTGGACCCTGAATGCTCCCGAAGGCGAGTGGTGGATGACCGGTCGTGACTACGGTCTGCAGCGCTTCAGCCCGCTCGCCCAGATTACTACGGCGAACGTGGCGAACCTCAAGGCGGCCTGGTCGTTCTCGACCGGTACGCTGCGCGGTCATGAGGGCAACCCCCTCGTGGTCGGGAACGTGATGTACGTCCACACGTCGTTCCCGAACAACGTGTACGCGCTGGATCTGTCGAAGGAAGGCGCTCCCCAGATCTGGTCGCACAAGCCCAGTCAGAATGCGGACGCGATCCCGATCGCCTGTTGCGACCTGGTGAACCGCGGCACCGCGTATCACCCGAGCGGCAAGCTCTTCATCGAGCTGCTGCAGGGTGAGCTCCTGGCGATCGATGCCAAGACCGGTAAGGAGCTCTGGAAGGCCAAGCACCCCGACAAGTCCAACGCGGGCGTCGAGGCCACCGGGTATAAGCAGGGCGCGACCATGACCAACGCGCCGATCGTCATCAAGGACGTCGTGATCGCGGGCATCTCCGGTGGTGAGTTCGGAGTCCGTGGCCGCGTGTCCGCGTTCGATGTGAACACCGGGAAGCACCTCTGGACGGGCTACAGCACTGGTCCGGACAGCGAGGTCCTGATCTCGGGCGACGCCAACAGCAACTACGCCTCCATGAAGGGCAAGGACCTGGGCGTCAGCACCTGGCAGGGCGACGAGTGGAAGCGGGGCGGCGGCACCACCTGGGGCTGGTACTCCTATGACCCCGAGCTGAACCTCTTCTACTACGGCTCCGGTAACCCGGGGACCTGGAACCCTGATCAGCGGCCGGGCGACAACAAGTGGTCCATGACCATCTGGGCCCGGAACCCGGAGAACGGCCAGGTGAAGTGGGCGTACCAGATGACCCCGCATGACGAATGGGACTATGACGGCATCAACGAAATGGTCCTGTTTGAGCGCGGCGGTCAGAAGCTGCTCCAGCACTTCGACCGGAACGGCTTCGCGTACACCGTCGATCGTACCAACGGGAAGCTGGTGAAGGGCGAGGCGTTCGGTCCCATCAACTGGGCCAAGCCGAGCATCAACCTGCAGACCGGCGTGCCGGAGAAGGATCCGAAGTACGGCACCAGCTCCAAGAAGAACGGCGAAGGCATCTGCCCCGCCGCGATCGGGTTCAAGGATCAGCAGCCTGTCGCCTATTCGCCGATCACCGGCCTCTTCTATGTCCCTGCGAACCACATCTGCATGGACTATGAAGGCGTCGAGGTGAAGTACACCTCGGGGCAGCCGTACGTCGGCGCAATTGTGCGGATGTTCCCGGGCCCCGGCGGTAATCGTGGCCGGTTCATCGCCTGGGATCCCGATCCCGCCAAGAAGTACAACAACTCCGTGGTGTGGGAGATCAAGGAAAACCTGGCCTCCTACGGTGGCGCTCTGACCACCGCCGGTGGCATCGTCTTCTACGGCACCATGGAAGGCTGGCTCAAGGCCGTCGATCAGAAGACCGGTAAGGTCCTCTGGAAGTTCAAGACGCCCTCGGGCATCATCGGCAACCCGATGACCTACAAGGCCCCGGATGGCAAGCAGTACGTTGCCGTTCTGTCGGGCGTGGGTGGCTGGGCCGGTATCGGCGTGGCCGCCGGCATCGGCGCTGAAGATCCGACCGCCGGTCTGGGCGCGCTTGGCGCGTTCGGCGACGCGGGCAACTTCACCACCCAGGGTGGTGTGTTGACGGTCTTCGGGCTCTAACCCGTTGCACCCGGCGCCCGGAGGGCTTCGCTCTTCGGGCGTCCGGTCGGGTAGGGGCGCGCCGACGGTGCGCCCCTACCTTTTGTATATTCATGAGCGCCGGTCGCCCGGGGCTTCTCTCCCGATGAGTGGCCGGCGCCAATTCGTCCTGAGGGGTCTTATGCGGTATCTGATTCCTAAATGCCTCTTCACGCTGGCCACAGCGGCGGGTCTGGTCGCGTCCGGAGCCAAGCCAGCCTTAGCCCAGATCCGGCCTTCGCTCCCCACCACCGGATCACTCCGGGTCTGCGCCGATCCCGACAACCTCCCGTTCAGCAACGACAAGGGAGAAGGTTTCGAGAATCAGCTGGCCCAGATTCTGGCAAAGGCCTGGGACTCGAAACTGGAGTACGCCTGGTGGCCGGTACGACGCGGATTCTTCGCCCGCGCGTTGAACGGCCGCTATTGCGACGTGGCCCTGACCGCCCCCAGCGGGCTCGATCAGGCCGCCACCACCAAGCCCTACTTCCGCTCGGCCTACGTCATCCTCTACCGGAAAGACAGCGGCCTCAACATCACCTCGCTCAGCGACACCGCCCTCAAGCACCTGAAGATCGGGGTGAATCTGCTCCTCGCCGACGCGGAGAATACCCCGCCAGCCATGGCGATGAGCTCCCACGGCGTGGTGGGCAACCTGATCGGATTCCAGACTTTCTACAGCGAGGGTGGCAACCGCCCCGAAGACATCGTAAACGCTGTGATCAATCGTACCGTCGACCTGGCTATCATCTGGGGACCGCTCGCGGGATACTTCGCCCGGAGCTCCTCCAGCCCCCTGGTCATGAACGTGGTCGCCGAGGACTCGGTCAGCGGGATCCCCTTCGCGTATGACATCGCCATCGGAGTTCGGCGGCGGGAAACGGCCTTGCGGGACAGCCTGCAGACCTTTCTGAACACCCACCGGCAGACTATTGACTCGCTGCTCAAGGCCTACAACTTCCCCCTGCTCCCAATGACCCCGGACTCCAGCGCAGCTGGCAGCCGTTAGCCAGGTTCTCTCACGCGCGAAAGGACCCTCGACTCGCACATGAGCACGCCGACGTCGTCACTTGGCCGTTCATTGGCCCCCCTCTGCGGCCTGCTGATCTTCACGCTGGCCTTCGCCGGCCGAGCCTACGCGCAGGCTGACCCCTACCATCCGCCCCCCCGTGACACCGTCTCCGCCGATGTCTATAACGGATGGAAGACCTTTCAGCTCAACTGCGCGCGTTGTCACGGGGAAGACGCCACCGGCACCAGCTTCGCTCCAAACCTGCTCGCCTCGGTTGGGCCCGATGGGGCGGTGAACACCCAGGCGCTCTTCCTGACCACGGTCTGCCAGGGACGGAAGGACAAGGGCATGCCCGCCTGGTGCGAGCTGGGGCTCGAGGTCCCGAAGATCCTGCAACTCTGGGAATACGTGAAGCTGCGGAGCGACGGCAAGATGGGGATGGGACGCCCGGCGCTGCGAGCCACCAACTAGCGATGCGGGGCGGGGCGGCACGCCACCTCGGGCCTTCGTGGCTCGGCCTCGCCGCCCTGCTCCTGGCGGGCAGCGGGGCCCCGGCGTTAGGGACGATCCGAACCCCTCAACGGGACCTCTCCGCCACCGCCGCCGACACTCCCGCCACGCGCCTCGACGCCGAGAAGGTCAAGGCCATCCTCGCTGCCGCACCCGCCGAGGAACCCCCGGATTTCAGCGGTCAGGACCTGAGCGGGCTCGACCTCCATGGGCTCGACTTCAAGCGGGCGGTCCTGGTGAAGACCAGCCTGGCCGGAAGCGACCTCACCGGAGCCAACCTGTTCAGCTGCGATCTGACCGACGCGATACTCACGGACGCCAAGCTCGGCAAGGCCAACATGGATGGGACCACGCTCCGGCGGGCCGACCTCCGCCGGGCTGATCTCCGAGGCGCCAGTCTGTTCGCCACCATCATCGAGGCGGCCGACCTGAGCGGTGCCGATCTGAGCGAGACCCGGATCATCGGCTACCTGAAGAAGGCCAAGCTGGTCGGGGCCAAGTTGCAGAACGCCAACATCGGGGCCGACCCCGGCAACCAGTCCATGGGCGTGATGCGGACCAGCTTCATCAACGGGGACCTCGCCGGGGCCGATTTCACCGGCGCGAATCTTTTCAAGGCCGATTTCAGTCATGCCAGCCTGAAGGACGCCGTGCTCCGCGGCGCCAACCTCGGCAACGGAGACCTGGTGGAGACCGACTTCACCGGAGCCGATGTCGCTGATATGAACCTGAGCCAAGCGGATATCTCGGGCGCCATCTTCACGCGGGCCAAAGGCGTGAAGACGATCAAGGGGCTAGAGGAAGCCCGGAACCGCGAGAAGGCGATATTCGATGAGAAGCCAGAATAAGGGGGGACGATGGGCGGTGTGGGCGGTCGCGTCGGTCATGGCGGGAGGAGCGGTCAGGATAGTCCTGGCCGCTCAGCCGTTTCCCGCCCCGGCGGAGTGGGCCTACGTCACCAACGAGGATTCGCAGGAGTTGACCGTGATCGAGACGGCGACCGACAAGGTCGTCGCCACCATTCCGGTCGGAACCCGTCCGCGGGGCGTCAAGGTGAGCCCCGACGGCCGCACCGTGTATGTCGCCTTGAGCGGGTCGCCCAAGTGTCCGCCCAGCATGCCGGACGAGGAGTGCGAAAAGCTCCAGGCGGACAAGAGCAAGGACGGCATCGCGGTGGTGGACGCGGTGAACCGCAAAGTCGTGCGCATTCTTCCCGGTGGATCGGACCCGGAGCAGTTCGACGTGAACGCCGATGGTTCCCGGCTCTACATCTCCAACGAGGACGCCGGGACCGCCTCCATCGTGGATCTCAAGACCGGGAAGATCATCAACACCGTGAAGGTGGGCGCCGAACCCGAGGGGGTGCGAATCAGCCCCAACGGCAAGCTGGTCTACGTCACCTGTGAGAGTGACACCGCCATCGCCGTGCTGGACGCGCACAGCGGCAAGTCGCTGGGCCGGATCCGCGTGGATGCCCGTCCCCGCGACGTGGCCTTCTCCCCCGACGGGGCCCATGCCTACGCCACCGCCGAGGTGGGCGGCACCTTGTCGATCATCGACGTCGCTCAACAGAAGGTGACCGGCGTGGTGCGCTTCTCGCCGGATGCTCGGCCGATGGGCGTTCGGGTGTCGCGGGATGGAAAGCGAGTCTATGTCTCCACCGGACGTGGCGGAACCATCGAAGTGGTCGACCCCGCCACCAAGAGCATCGTGGGAACGGTCAAGGTGGGGCAGCGGCCCTGGGGCTTCGCGCTGACCGCGGACGACCGGAAGCTCTACACCGCCAACGGCCCTTCCAACGACGTCTCGGTGGTGGATACCAAGACGCTCACGGTACTGGCCAAGCTGCCGGCGGGGAAGATTCCCTGGGGTGTGGCGATCGGAAAAGCGGTAACCGCAAAGCCGTAAACCGAAGCGGGGGCGATCGCCCCCGCTTGCTTTTCTCCTACTCGATCATGCGAACGGCCGTTTGGTGAACCAGGCGCCGGGGAAGCGCCAGGCCAGCCATCCGTCGAGCCCCCAGGCACGCCCTGCGCGGGCCAGGATGAACACCAGCATGCAGCTCACCAGCACCAGGTGAAAACCCTGCTGATTAGAAGACTGCCAGTAGGTGGCCATCCCGTAGCTGCAGGAGAGCGCCAGGCCCACCAGCCCCGCCACACCGCAGAACAACCCCAGGGTCAACCCGACACCGGTGACGACTTCACCCCAGGCGGTGAGCTGCGCGAAGATCCCACTGTTCGGAATGACCGTCTGCTCGAGGAAGTTCTTGTAGAAGGCGATGGGATGCTCCGAGGCCTGCTTCGCGACCAGGGTAGGCATCGCCTGGAGCCAGCGGTCCGAGGCGGTCGGCACCGGCAGGAAACCTCCCACCAACATGACGCTCATCTTGGTCCAGATCGCCTTCGCGAAGTACAGCCCCACGATGACGCGGAGCATGGCGATCCACTGGCTCGGATTGGACATCTCGATCGGCTCGGCACCGCTTCCCGGCGACGCGTTCGTCACGTTTGGCTCCTGGTTGCGACTTCGGCCGGTTTGGCGGCCAGCCCTAAGGTACCCTTCGCGGGTCGAAGAGTAAGGGGATCCATTCCCAGCTCGGCGAAGATGAACGACCAGGTATCGGTCAACTCGTCTTCGATCTTGGAGAGCGGCTTCCCCGCCCCATGTCCGGCCCGAGTCTCCAACCGGAGCAGCACCGGCCGATCCGAAGCGGTCGCGGCCTGAAGACGAGCCGCCATCTTGCGGGCGTGCATGGGATCCACTCGCGTATCGCTCTCCGCGGTCGCGAGGAGCACCGCGGGATACCGGGTTCCCGGTTGCACGTGGTGATAGGGGGAATACGCACGGAGCCAGGCGAACGCTGCTGGATCCTCGGGCGACCCGTATTCGGGGATCCAGAGCCGGGCGATCCGGAACCGGTGGTAGCGCAGCATGTCGAGCAGCGGGACCTGGATCAGCATGGCGCCGAAGAGATCGGGCCGCTGGGTCAATACCGCGCCCATCAGGAGGCCGCCGTTGGATCCGCCCGCCACGGCCAGCCGCGCCGGCCGGGTATAGCGCTCCCGGATCAGCCACTCGGCAGCGGCGATGAAATCGTCGAAGGTGTTCTGCTTGGTTCCCAGCATCCCGCCCCGGTGCCAGGTCTCTCCGTACTCTCCCCCACCCCTGAGGTTCGGGATCGCGAGGACCCCGCCCTGCTCCAGCCAGAGCAGCATCGACCGCGAAAAGCTGGGCGTCATGCTGATGTTGAAGCCGCCGTACCCGGTCAGGTAGGTGGGGCGATTGCCGTCTCGCTCGATCCCGCGCGGGTGGACCAGGAACATGCTGATGGAGGTGCCATCCCGGGATGGATAATCCACCTGCTCGATCTCGAAGGCGTCGGGATCGAGGTCACACTCGACCCGCCGCCAAAGCGACTGTTCATCGTTCTTGAGATCGACGCGATAGACGCTGGGCGGCACCGTGAACGAGGAGAAGCCGAAGAACAGCTCGTCCCCGTCCCATTCGCCACCCCAGCCGAACACGCTTCCCAGAGCGGGGAGCCTGACCTCGGTGACCGACTGGCCGTCGAGATCCGCCAGCCGGAGCCGGGAGGAAGCCCGCTCGAGATAGCTCAGCGCCAATCGCGTCCCGACGACCATCATGCCGTCGAGCACCGCGCCGGGACGCGGAGCCACGATCTCGCGCCAGTGCTCGCGTCCCGGGCGCTCCGGAGACGCGAGGTAGACCCGGTAGGTGGGCGCATCGAGGTTGGTACGGATGTAGAACCGGTCTCCCAGGATGTGCCCTTCGAACAGGGCCTCGAGATCCTCGACCACCGGGACCAGGGGCCCGCCGACGCTCCGGTCCTGGAGGTAGAGATCGCTCTGGTCGAAGGTCCGGGCGACTGAGATCAGCAGCCAGCGCCCATCGGGAGAGAGCCCCACGCCGGGCCAATGCTCCTTGGCCTTGGGTTTGAAGATCAGGGGATCGGCCGACGGGTCATCACCGAGTCGATGGAAGTAGACCGCCCGGTGATACTGGAGCTCTTCATCGGGAACCGCGCCCGGTTCGGGATACTTGGTGTAGTAGAAGCCGCTGGCGTCGGGCAGCCACGCGATGTCGGCCGCGCGGGTGCGCGGGATCCGATCGGGCAGGATCCGGCCCGTCCCCAGGTCGAGCACGTGGAGTGTGCTCTCCTCGGTGCCGTTCTCCGAAAGCCCGTAGGCCAGGAGCTGCCCATTCTCTGAGGGGTCGTACCAGTCCAACGCCGTGGTGCCCGCCGCGTTCAGCGCATTGGGATCGACGGCCACCCGGTCGGGGCCCTGCAACGAGTCCCGCACGTAGAGCACCGGCTGGTTCTGCCGGCCATCGCGCCGTTGGTACAGATACCGGCCGGCCGCCGGTGTGGGCGCGCTCAACACCCCGATCGAAAGGAACTGCTGGAGCCGGGCCCGGATAGCGGCCCGGGAAGGAACCTTTTCGAGATACGCCGCGGTGAAGGCGTTCTGCGCGTCGGTCCAGACCTGGGTCTCCTTCGACTCCCCGTCCTCCAGCCAACGATAGGGATCGGCGATCGAATCCCCGTGCAGGGTCTCGACGACAGCGTCAACTCGCGTGGCGGGGTACGACGGGCGCGACATCAAGGCGTTCGAGAAGAGGGAGAATCGTGAGGCTGCGAGTCAGTCGCCCAGGTTGATTCCCAGCTCGCGGGCCGTGCGCACCGTGTCGCTGTCCAGCGGAACATTCTTGGGGTGACCCACCACTTCCTGGAGAGGAACTCGCACGATGGTCGGCGGTTTGAGTGCCACCATCGTGCCGAAGGCCCGGTCGGCGACGGCGCGCACGGCGGCGGCGCCGAAGCGAAGACCCAGCAGGCGATCGAATGTAGTCGGCGAGCCGCCGCGCTGAAGGTGCCCCAGTACCAGGGTCCGGGTCTCCTTGCCGGTGCGCTCGGCGATGGCCCGTGCGACCAGGCTCGAGATCCCTCCCAACCGGTCCGCCCCGCCCGCGGTCCTGCGCTCGAGCAGCACCGGCGCTCCGCCGTGGGCCACCGCCCCCTCGGCGACGACGACGATACTGAAGCGCCGGCCCGAGGCATCGCGGGCACGGATCTTCTCGCAGACCCGGTCGATGTCGAAGGGCAGCTCGGGAATCAGGATCACGTCCGCCCCGGCGGAGATCCCGCTGTGGAGCGCGATCCAGCCGGCGTGCCTCCCCATCACCTCGACCACCATCACTCGCTCGTGGCTCTCCGCCGTCGAGTGGAGCCGGTCAATGGCCTCGGTGGCGATATTGACCGCGGTATCGAACCCGAAGGTCGCCAGCGTCCCGGCCACGTCGTTGTCGATGGTCTTGGGTACTCCCACCACCGCGAGCCCCTTCCGCCAGAGATCGTACGCGATCTTGAGGCTGCCATCCCCCCCGATCGAAATCAGGGCATCGAAGCCGCTGGCATTGAAGGCTGCGATCAGCTCGTCGGAGCGATCGATTTCGACGTCGTTGCCGGCGGGATCCTTAGTCGCCCAGCGAAACGGATTGCCCTGGTTGGTGGTGCCCAGGATGGTGCCGCCCAGGTGAGTGATCCCCCGGACCTTGTCGGGCGTCAGGGTGATGACGCCGCCCTGCTCGAGCAGGAGTCCGTTGAACCCGCGACGAATGCCGTAGGTCTGCCAGCCGCGGTGGTGGGCGGAGAGAACGATCGCGCGGATGACGGCGTTGAGCCCCGGAGCATCACCACCGCCGGTCGAGATAGCGACGCGCATGACTAGGCGAGAGTGGGAGCGTGAGACTGGGGGAGTCGCATCAATGCCCGCTGGTGGCCGAGTGAATCAGGGCCGCGACCTCGCCCGGTTGAGCATGCCGGCCCAGCGCCTTCTTCGAGAAGATCAAACGGTCGTCCAGGCGTACTTCGAACACCCCCCCGGAGGACTCGATCAACTGGACCGTGGCGTTGGGGAACTTTTCCTTCAGCTCGGCCGCCAGACTGGTGGCCCTGGGCTGGTAGTTTCACACCACGCAGTATTGGATCGTGATCTTCATAACGGCTCCTCAATACACGACTTACGGCCTCTTTCCCCCGCCACAATCGTAGCCGCCCCGGGGGGGGCTGCCAAGGGTCAGTCCCCCGGCCCAACCCTTGCCGAACATCTTGCCAAAACGCACAATCAACCAGGCCAATCACCCAACTCTCCCCCTTCTCACGACTATGGCCTTGTCGAGCTGCCGGCTCCTCCCGGCCCGGTGGACCTTCGGTGTCTTCGCTCTCCTCGCGGTCGGCGGGGCAGAACGGGCGGCGGCACAGCGGGACTACACCGTGGAAATGGGAGCGTCGGCGGTGTATCGGTCCTACGCAAAGGCCACTTCGCTCAAGGGTACGCTCGGCGGAGTGGTACGCCTGGGCTACTGGTTCGCGAGCCCACTCTCCCTCGAAGTCGAGGCGGGCCTGACCCGGCCCCATTCGGATACCCCGCTCGATACGGTCATCTCGGTGGCGAGTATCACGCCCTCGCTGCTCCTCAATTTCAAGGTCGGCCTGAACACCACGTTGTTCATCAGAGGCGGATACGGATGGGCGAGCTATGGCGGCTCCTGTCCGGCTACGTCGGTCCCGGGGGCGCCCGTCTGCGGGACGACCGGCTCGATCGTGGGCGGAGCCGGTATTCGGTTGCCGCTCTCGCAGACCATCCTGTTCCGGGTGGAAGGCATGGTGGACCGTGGGGGTGGGTTCACCAATTTCGGAGGGGGCGGCGGGTTGACGTTCATGATCGGAAGCCGTCGCCAGGTGGACTCCGATCACGATGGAGTCTACGACCACAAGGACCGCTGCCCCGACACACCCGCAGGCGCGCTGGTGGACAAGCACGGCTGCCCCACCGACTCGGACGGGGACGGGGTCTATGACGGACTGGATCGTTGCCCGGGCACGCCCAAGGGCGCGGTCGTAGACGACGTCGGCTGCCCGATCGACTCGGACAGCGACGGGGTCTACGATGGCCTCGACCAGTGCCCCAACACGCCGGTCGGCGCGGTCGTGGACGCCAACGGGTGCAAGGTGGATTCCGACGGCGATGGCGTCCCGGACGGCCTGGATCGCTGTCCCAATACGCCCCAGGGCGCCACGGTGGACGCGCTGGGCTGCCCCAGCGACAGCGACAACGACGGGGTCCCAGACGGGTTGGACAAGTGCCCCAAGACGCCGGCAGGAACCGTGGTGAACATCTACGGCTGCCCCGTCGGCCAGGGGACCCCAAAGCCCTCTGGGGCACTCTCGCCACCCGCCAAGGGAAAGCCGCAAAGTGCCAAACCCAGGGGCCGAACGTCGCAGAAGGCGACGGCGGAACTCCCGGCTCCAAGCCGCCCCAAGCCGCTATAGTATGGCTGGACTTAACTTCCGTACCGCCATGCAGTTGCGGGCATGGGGCTTGCTGCTAGAGGGGGCTCTATGATCGCCCGGGCCCTGCTCGTTCTGACCCTGCTCGCCTCGCATCGGCCGCATCATGGCCGACACGAGGCTGCGCCCGTCCCGGTGGCGCCTTGGGGGGACGAGCTCCCGGTGGTCGCGCGCTCGCTCGATGAGCTGATGCCCCCTCGGGCCACCAGAGCGAAGCTGGAATGGCCCGCAGCACCGCTCAAGACGGTCAAGGTCGCGTCGGCGACTCGCGCTCCGATTGTTCCCTGGGGTGATGAACTGGCGATGATCGAGCGCCTGGTGACCACGCCTATCACGGCAACTTCAGCCAAGACCCTCGAATGGCCCGCGGCTCCGCTCAAGCTCGCCAAGGTCGCGC
>DATIWD010000043.1:0-33822 GCA_035519565.1 Gemmatimonadales bacterium
CCCTCCCACCTCGCCATCACCGCCGAGGCCAGGCAATTCCCCAGGACGTTGACCGACGCCCGCGCCATGTCCATGAAGGCATCCACACCGAGGATCACGGCCACGCCCTCGAGCGGCAGCCCGAAGGTGACCAGGGTCCCCGACAGAATGACCAGTGAGGAGCGAGGCACACCGGCGACTCCTTTGCTGGTGAGCATCAGGGTGACCATGATGATGAGTTGTTGTCCCAGCGTCAGCGGAACCCCGGCCGCCTGGGCCACGAACATCGAGGCCACGGCGAGGTAGAGCGTGGAGCCATCCAGGTTGAACGAGTACCCGGTGGGAATCACGAAGGACACGATCCGGCGGGGGACGCCGAGCCGCTCCATGTTCTCCATGGCCAGGGGCATCGCGGCTTCGGAGGACGCGGTAGAGAAGGCGATCAGCCAGGGCTCCCGGACCAGCTGGCCCAGGCGTCTCAGGGGGATCCGGGCCAGGAGTGCTATCGGCACCAGCACGATCAGGACGAAGACGATCAGCGCGACGTAGAGCGTCAGCACCAGCTTCCCCAGCCCCCACAAGACGTCGAGGCCGTTCTTCCCGATGGTCGCGGCCATGGCCGCCGCGATTCCGATCGGCGCGAACTTCATCACCAGATTGGTGAACTTGAACATCACTTCGACCAGGCTGGTGCAGAACGCCAGCATGGTTTCCTTCGGCTTCCCCGTCACCTGCGAGAGGGCTACCCCGAACAGCATGGCGAAGAAGACGACCTGGAGCACCTCGTTCTTGGCGGCTGCTTCTGCGAAGCTGGCCGGCACCGTGTGCTCCAGGACGCCTGCCAGCGTGGTGGGCGTCGCGGCCAGCTGCTTGCCGGTCTCGTTGGCGGTGGCGAGGGTGACCCCGTCACCGGGGCGAGCCAGGTTGGCGGCGGTGAGCCCCACGACCAGGGCCGCGGTCGTCACCACCTCGAAGTAGACGATCGATTTGAGGGCCAGGCGGCCCACCCGCTTGAGGTCGTCCCCGTGTCCCGCAATCCCCAGCACCAGGCTCCCGAACACCAGCGGCACGATGATCGACTTGATCATCCTGAGGAAGATGTTGGCCAGCGGGAGCACGTACTCGTCGATGTTGGCGCCCTTCCACACTTCGTGGTCCAGGTAGCCAAGCACCGCACCGAGCACGGTGGCGATGAGAATCCAGGATGTGAGGGAGGGTCTACGAAGGGAAAGCGGCATGGGGCACGGGGCAAGAGGCAAGGGAACCTGCCCTGCTACTCACTTTACTACATTCGCTCAGTCCTCAGTCCTCAGTCCTCAGTCCTCAGTCCTCAGTCCTCAGTCCTCAGTCCTCAGTCCTCAGTCCTCAGTCCCCAGTCCTAGCTCCTCCCCGCCAGCGCTCCCGCCTTGGCCTCGATCCCCGCCAGCAGCGAGGCATAGGAGGCCGCGAAGCTCGCCACTCCCTCGACCTCGAGCGCCCGTGTCACCGCACGCAGGTCGATGCCGGCCCGCATCAACCCGGACAAGATCCCGGGTGCGGCGGCGATGCCTTGCTGGATCCGGACCTCGGGGTGCCCATGGTCGCGATAGGCGGCGAAGGTGGCAGGGGGGAGCGTGTTGACGGTATGAGGTGCGATCAGCGCTTCCACGTAGTGCACATCCGAGAGGCGGGCATCCTTGGTGCTGGTCGAGGCCCAGAGGGGACGCTGCACTCGGGCGCCCTGGGCCTCGAGCTTCTTCCATCTCTCGCCGTTGAAGGCGGCCTGGAAGACGGCGTAGGCCTGGCACGCGTTGGCGATCGCCGCGGAGCCGCGTGGCGGAAGCGATGGATCGGCGGCGCGCTCCAGCACCGGATCCACCTTCCCATCGAGCCGGCTCACGAAGAAGCTGGCGACCGACTGGATCCGATTGATCGGCAGACCCCGGCGGGCTCGCTGTTCGAGGCCGGCCAGAAATGCATCGATGACCTCCCGGTAGCGCTCGACCGCGAACAGCAGGGTGACGTTGACGTTCACCCCATCGGCCAGACAGTGGCTGATCGCGGGAAGCCCCTCCGCGGTGCCGGGGATCTTGATCATGGCGTTGGGCCGTCCCACTGCCGCCCAGAGGCGTTCTGCTTCGGCGATGGTCGCTTCGGTATCGTTGGCGAGCGTGGGGCTCACCTCCAGCGAGACCAACCCGTCTCCGCCGTCGGTGGCGTCGTACACCGGGCGGAAGATGTCGCAGGCGGCCTGCACGTCGGCCACGGCCAGGGACTCGAAGATCCCCGCCGGGGAAAGCCCGCTCGCGCTCAGGCGCCGGATGTCGTCGTCGTAGAGATCGCTTCCCGCCACCGCCTTCTCGAAGATGGTCGGGTTGGAGGTCATCCCCCGCAGTCCATCCTGCTCGATCAGGCGGCGCAGCTCGCCGGAGCGCAGGAGATCTCGAGTGATGTAGTCGTACCAGGGGCTCTGTCCCAGCTCGACCAGCCGCTGCAATGGGTTCTTGGCCATGGCCCCTCCGGTTTACCGGCGACCGCGCGCCGCGGCCACCCGCTTCGCCGCTTCCACTACCCGATCCACCGTGAGCCCCAATTTCTCCATGACCACTGGCCCCGGTGCCGAGGCGCCGAAGCGGTCGAGGGCGATGATCTCGCCGTCGTCGGTGGCATAGCGCAGCCAGCCCATGGGGGACGCCGCTTCGATCGTGACCCGGGCGCGGATCGCGGGGGGCAGCACCGAGTCGCGATAGTCGGCGGGCTGTGCCTCGAACAGCTCCCAGCTCGGAAGCGAGACCACGCGGGTCGAAATGCCATCCGCCTCGAGTCGGTCGGCCGCCGACAAGCCAAGATGAACCTCCGAGCCGGTGCCGATCAGGATCACCTTCGGCTCTCCGCGGGCTTCTCGCAAGATATAGCCACCACGGCGCAGGCTGCTCGCCGGCCCCAGCTTGGAACGGTCGAGCACGGGGAGTTTCTGCCTGGTAAGTGCCAGGATCACCGGCCCGTCCCGGCGCTCCATCGCGACCCGCCAGGCCTCGACCGTTTCGTTGGCATCGGCCGGCCGGATCACGAGGACGTTTGGAGTGGCTCTGAGCACGGCGAGCTGCTCGATCGGCTGGTGGGTAGGCCCGTCTTCACCGAGGCCGATCGAGTCGTGGGTGCAGATATAGGTCACGGCCAGCTTCGACAGGGCTGCCAGTCGGATGGATGGCTTGCAGTAATCGGTAAAGATCAGGAAGGTCGTCCCATAGGGCCGCACGCCTCCATGCGCCGCCATGCCGTTGAGGCACGCGCCCATCGCATGCTCCCGCACGCCCCAGTGCACGTTCCTTCCCGAGGAACCCGGTCCAAAACTCCCCCCGTTCTTGATGTCGGAACCGGTGCTTTCGGCCAGGTCCGCGGAACCGCCGATCAGATTGGGGACCGTATCCGCGAGCGCGTTGAGCGCCTTGGCCGAGGCCTGACGGGTCGCCACCTGTCCGTCGGCCAGGGTGAAGGTTGGGAGGTGCGCATCCCAGCCGGGCGCAAGCTCCCCCGCCTGCCAACGCGCCTCCTCGGCGGCAAGCTCGGGAAACTCCTTGCTGTAAGCGTCGTAAACCCGGTGCCACTCGGCCCGGAGCGAGGCCCCGCGGGCGACGCAGGCCTCCCGCCAAACGTTGGCTTCGGCAGCAATCTGGAAGGGCGGGGTCGCCGGCCAGCCGATGATCTCCTTGGTGCGACGAACCTCGTCGGCGCCCAGCGGTGCGCCGTGAGCAGCGGCGGTGTCGCGCTTGGTAGGCGCCGGATCGCCGATGTGAGTGCGGAGCAGGATCAGGTAAGGACGAGTGGACGCCGCGGCGGCGGTCAGCGCCTGGTCGATGGCGGCCAGGTCGTTCCCGTCGGGGACGCGCTGTACCTCCCAACCGTAGGCCTGGAAGCGCTGAGCCACGTCCTCGCTGAAGCTGAGCGCGGTGTCCCCATCGATGGTGATGTGGTTGTCGTCGAAGATCAGCTTCAGGCTGTCGAGCCGCAGGTGCCCGGCCAGCGATGCGGCCTCACTGGCGACGCCTTCCATCAGATCGCCGTCGCTGACGAAGGCCCAGATCCGGTGATCCACCACCGGATAGCCGGGGCGATTCAACCGCCCGGCCAGGAATCTCGTGGCCATCGCCATGCCGACCGCGTTGCCGACCCCCTGGCCCAGCGGTCCGGTGGTCACTTCGACGCCCGGCGTGTGCCCCCGTTCGGGATGCCCCGGGGTGCGCGAGCCCCACTGGCGGAAGCTCCTGATCTCCTCGAGCGAGAGATCGTACCCCGACAGATGGAGCAGGGCATAGATCAACATCGAAGCGTGGCCGCAGGAGAGCACGAAACGATCGCGGTTCCACCAATCCGGGGACCGGGGATCGAATCGGAGGTGACGGCTCCAGAGGACGTAGGCGGCGGGGGCCAATGCCATGGGCGTGCCGGGATGGCCCGATTGGGCCTGCTCCACAGCGTCCATCGCCAGGGCGCGAATGGTATTGATGACCTGCCAATCGGCCTCGGGAGTGGGCCTCTTCAGCGTCGGCCGCGAGGTGGGTGCGGTCAGAGCGGCTCCAGGGATCGGCGTGAGGTCGCGGGGTCCGGGCGGAGAAAGTAACAAATCTCACCGTCCGACGGTACGGTCGCGCGGCGGTTGACACCACGGCGCCCGCCATATTGCTTGGACCACGTGCGAGGCGGGCCCCGGAGATCGCCGGAGACCCGCCGACAGGTTGAAGCCACTGCTGGAGTTGCATCCGTGTCCCGGGACGAGCCCGACTACCTCAAGGCGCTAAGAGAAGATCGAGAGCGCCGGCAATCGGAGACCCCGAAGCCCGCTCAGCCGGCCCTCGCCCCCAAAGGGGCACCCCCGCCGGAGGAGCGGGAGGCTACGCGCTGGGCCAAGGAGGTCGTGGGACGTCAGCCGTTCAAGGTGGCGCCTTCTCTCCGCGGCGCCCGTTGCGCCGTCTTGATTCAGCCCAAGTCGGTTCTGGGATCCGCCCCCATCACGCTGGAGGGGCTCCCCGACCGGGAGGCACTGCTCCAGCGGGTCAAGGCCGCTATCGGAGTCGGCGAAAACGTCCTCGGCTGCTACGAGCTGACCACCGGCCGTCCTTTGGCGCTCACGATCCAGGACGGCAAGCCGGTCCTCACGCCCGGCCGGCCCCGCACGATCCCCAAGGCCGCCAGCCCGGAGCAGATGATCCGCCAGGCGACGGCCCAGGCCGAGCAGCGCGCCAAGGCCCGAAAGACCGGTGATGGACGGGAAGGCCGCCGCTAGCCGGTCGCGGCAACATTCTGACGGACCCGTTATCTCAACCATGTGATCTTGCGGTGCCTCAGCAGGCGCGCGACTTAGCCGGGTCACGCGCCCAGTCGACGCGCGGAGAGATCAATGCCGATCGAATCGATTTCAGATACCGCTCGCTGGGTCGCGATCTATCGCGCCATGGAATCGGAGCGGCCGGACGCGCTGTTCAAGGACCCCTTCGCGCGACGGCTGGCGGGACCGCGGGGGGAAGAGATCGTGCGGACCGTGCCCCGCGGCCGCAGCATGGCCTGGCCCATGATCGTGCGCACCCAGGTCCTGGACGAGATGATTCTGAAATGCATCGGCGAGGGAGCGGACCTGGTCCTGAACCTCGCGGCCGGTCTCGATGCCAGGCCCTTCCGGATGGCGCTGCCTCCGGAACTGCTCTGGGTCGAGGTGGATTTCCCCGAGATCCTGAAGGAGAAGCAAGAGCTCATGGATGGGGCAAAGCCGGTCTGTCGCTTCGAAGCGGTCGGAATGGATCTGACCGATCGCCCCGCCCGTCAGGCGCTCTTCCGTCGGCTGGGCGCCTCCGGCAAGCGAGGCGTGGTGATTACCGAGGGTCTGCTGGTCTACCTGACGGAAACTCTGGTGAGCGAGCTGGCCGCCGACCTCCGGGCGGTTCCGACATTCCGCTGGTGGCTGATGGATCTGGCTTCGCCCCGGCTGCTCAAGATGCTGGCCAAACAGTGGGGCCCCTCACTCAAGGCCGCCAATGCACCCATGCAATGGGCGCCCGCGCAGGGAGTGGAGTTCTTCAGGCCGCTTGGATGGAAGTTGGGGGAATTCCGGTCTACCTGGGAGGAATCGCAACGCCTGCACCGCGAGATGCCCCTGGCCTGGCTCTGGCGATTCCTGGGGCGGTTCTACCCCGCCAAAACGCGGGAAGAGTTTCGGACCATGAGCGGGATGGCCATGTTCATTGCCGAGTGATGATTGCCGATTGACGATTGAAGTCAGTGCCGATTGATGATTGCCGAATGATTGGGATGCTCGAGCTTCCTCCCAATCGACAATCGTCACTCGTCAATCGGCAGTGTCAGAGCGCCTCGTTCACCCCGCCTCCCGACACCGCGACGATGCCGTCGCAGCGGGCACAGAGTACCCGGTTCTGATCGAAGGCTTCCCCCGCCACGAAGACCAGGTTGGTTCCGGCCCTCACCAGCCGGGCCTCGACCTCGATGCGGTCACCCAATACTGGCCGGATGAACTGGATGGCCAGTTGGGCGGTCCCCGCGCGACGGCCCATGGTGTGGAAGTGCCCCACGATCCCGACCGCGACATCGAACAGCCCCGCGGTCACCGCGCCGTTGACCGCTTCGGTGCCCATCCCTCCGCGATGGTGGGGCTCGAGCGGATCGATGTAGACCCGAGCCTTGGCCGGGTCGCTGAAATCGGCCCGGGCCCCGAGGTGCTGCATTCCCGGATGCTGGGTCCAGCGTTCGGCCAGGGCGGCCCGCTCCTGGGCCCCCAGCGGGATGGCCACCTGCGCCGGGAGGGGGTCCTGATTAGATTTCTTGCCACCCATGACAAGTCATTTGGAAAGGTTTGGTTTTTCAGTATTGTGAGTAAGAGTTCTCGTAGGCCCCGACGCGCGAAGCCCGCTTCCTCGTCCGCCCACACAACCCACCGCACCCTCGGCCGTCGTTCCGTTGATGCCCATCGCCAGTGGCTGCTCGATCGCCACGGGTCGGTGTGCGCCTACTGCGGCAACGTGACGCCCGTCAGCACCATCACCCTGGATCACGTTCGGCCCCGGCGAGGTCAGAAGGCCTATGACCGGCCCGACAACCTGGTCCTGGCCTGCGTGACCTGTAACGCCGCCAAGGCCGATCTGCCGTTCATGTCGTTCCTGCTTGCCCGCCGCTCACGCGCCGTCTTCCTCTTGCACTACGGAGATCACCTCTCCGACCCGGTGAAGGAGATGGCCCGCAAGGCTTCCGAACGGGAGCTGCTCCTCCCCGAAGACTCGAAGCCAGTCGCCCCGGTCGGGCTGAGGCACCGGCCGGGGCGGGGGAATGGGCGGAGGCGCTAGCCCTCGGTCTAGCGGCCCCCGCTCAGGGCCTCCTTGACGATCCGCTTCTGCTCGGCCGCGTGGGCCGCGGGATATCCCTCGGCGGGGCTGGCCCGTTCCGGCCGTCCGATGTAGCTCAGCTTCACCCCCGGCTTGAAAATCGCCCGCAGCTTCTCGGCCAGGAATCGCCAGGCGCCCATGTTGCGCGGCTCCTCCTGCACCCATACCACGTCCGTGAGATCGGGATACCGCTCCAGCATGCTGCGAAGCTCGATCTCCGGCAGACTATAGAGCTGCTCCATTCGCACGATGGCCGGCCGGTCTTTGGCCGTTCCCGCCTCGGCCCGCAGGTCGTAGTAGATCTTCCCCGAGCAGAGCAGGATCCGGGTCATGCCCTTGGGGTCGATGCTGAGATCGTCGATCACTGGCTGGAAGGTGCCGGTGGTGAGATCCTCGAGCTTCGAGGTGGCCTGCGGGTGCCGCAGCAGGCTCTTGGGCGTCATGATGATCAGGGGCCGCTGGCGAGTCCGCCGGGCCTGGCGGCGCAACAAATGGAAGTACTGGGCCGGGGTGGTGCAGTTGGCCACCCGGATGTTGCCCTCCGCCGCCAGCTGCAGGAAGCGTTCGAGGCGGGCGCTCGAGTGCTCGGGGCCCTGGCCTTCGTAGCCGTGCGGGAGCAGGAGGGTCAGCCGCGTGGTGAGCCCCCACTTGGAGAGCCCGGAGGCGATGAACTGGTCGACGATCACCTGGGCCCCGTTGATGAAATCGCCGAACTGCGCTTCCCAGAGCACCAAGGCGTCGGGCGCTGCCGAACTGTAGCCATACTCGAAGCCGAGCGTGGCCAACTCGGAGAGCGGGCTGTTATGCACCTCGAAGGGGGCCTGCGCCCCGGGCAGCCGGGCCATGAGGCAGAGGGCGTCGCCGGTTTGGGCGTCGTGGAGGACCAGGTGCCGCTGACTGAAGGTCCCCCGCTCGGTATCCTGCCCAGTCAGCCGGATCGGAATGCCGTCGTTCAAGAGTGACCCCAGGGCCAGCGATTCCGCATGCGCCCAGTCGATCCCGCCCTCGGATAGCGCCTGGCGCCGCCGCTCGAGCTGTTTGCGCAGCTTGGGATTGACGGTGAATCCCTCGGGCCAGTTGAGCAGCTGCTCGTTGAGCGCCTTCAGCTGATCGGCGGGCACCGCGGTATCTACCTCGATCCCTGACGGGCGATCCGGCTTGGGGGGCTCGATGGTGATCGGCTTTCCCAGGCTGGCCTTCAGGGCCTGCTGAACTTCGGCCAGCTTCTCGTATTGCCGCTTGGCCTCGGTCTCGTCTTCCTTGGCCGGGATGATCGCTTCCCGCACGAGTGCCATTCCGTACTGCTCCCGCACCGTCGGCAGATTGCGGATCCGCTCGTACATCACCGGCTGCGTGTAGGTCGGTTCGTCACCCTCGTTGTGCCCGTGCCGGCGGTAGCCCACCAGGTCGATCAGCACGTCCTCATGGAAGTGTTCGCGGTAGGCCATGGCCAGCCGCACGGCGGCCAGGCAGGCCTCGGGGTCGTCGGCGTTGACGTGGATGATGGGGACGTCGAATCCCTTGGCCAGATCGCTGGCGTGGCGGGTGGACCGGGCGTCGCTCACGTCGGTGGTGAAGCCGACCTGGTTGTTGGCGATCAGGTGCACGGTGCCGCCGGTCCGGTAGGCGGACAGCGATCCGAGATTGAAGGTCTCGGCCACCACCCCCTGGCCGGCAAAAGCGGCATCGCCATGAATCAGGAAGGGCAGGGCCGCGGTGCCGTCGTGGTGGGCTTCGGTCCCCTTCCGCTGCGTCTGCCGGGCGTGGGCGCGGCCGTTCACGACCGGGTTCACGAACTCGAGGTGGCTCGGATTTGGCGTGAGGGTCACCGTCACGATGCGCCCGGTCGAGGTCTGATAGGCCCCCTCGGCGCCGTGGTGGTACTTGACGTCCCCGGTGCCTTCGTCCGGCGTCGTGAGACCGCTGTCCTCCGTGTGGCCTCCCTCGAACTCGGCGAAGATGGCCTGGTACGAGAGCCCCACGATGTGGGCGAGCACGTTGAGCCGCCCGCGGTGGGCCATCCCGATGACGACCTCGCGCGCGCCCGACGCGGTGGCCAGCTCGATGGTGAGATCGAGCATCGGCACCATCATGTCGGTGCCTTCGATCGAGAATCGCTTCTGCCCGAGATAGGCCCGGTGGAGGAACCGCTCCAGGGTTTCCACCTCGATCAGGCGGCTCAACAGCTTCTTCTTCTCGTCCGCGGTGAGCGGGACCCGGTGGGCCCCGGACTCGATCATCTGCCGGAGCCAGACGCGCTGCTCGTGGTTGGAGATGTGCTCCAGTTCGTAGGCGATGGTCCCGCAATAGGCCGCGTGCAGGTTGGGGAGCGCTTCGGCCAGCGTCCGGCCGGCCGAGGCGATCCGGAGCACGCTGGCCGGAATGCTGGCCATGACCTCGGGCGTGAGGCCCAGGGGCACCGGATTGAGCGCCGGGTCCCCGATCGGCTCGCTCCCCAGCGGATCGAGGTGCGCCGCCAGGTGGCCGTGGGTCCGGTGAGCCTTGACCAGCGCCATCGCGGCCGCTACGTGGTAGAGCTGGGCGTCGGAGATCGGGGCCCCGGCCTTCCACCCGGGCAACGGCCGCGCGGCGGCGGGCGCCGTCGCACCCGTCGCCGGGAACGGCACATTCAGTGACGCGAAGATGTCCTCGTAGAAGCGGCGCTCGCCCTGGAGCAGGCCATCCAGGGTCCGGAGGAACTCGCCCGATTCGGCGCCCTGAATCACCCTGTGATCGTAGGTGCTGGTCACCGTCATCACCTTGGAAATCCCCAGCTCCCGGATCCGATCGTCTGAGATCTCGGCGAATTCCGCCGGATAGTCGATCGAGCCCACCGCAATGATGCTTCCCTGACCCGACATGAGGCGCGGGACCGAGGCCACCGTCCCCAGTCCACCCGGGTTGGTCAGGGAGATGGTCGCACCCTGAAAGGCATCAGGCAGCAGCTTGTTGGCCCGTGCCCGCTCCACCAGCGACTCGTAGGTCTGGTGGAACTGCGCGAAGCTCATGGTTTCGGCGGAGTGGATCACCGGGACCAGCAGTCCGCGACTGCCGTCCTTCCGCTCCACGTCGACCGCGAGGCCAAGGTTGACGGTGCCCGGGCTGACCCGATAGGGCACGCCGTCGGTCTCGACGTAGGTCGTAGTCATCACCGGGTGCCGCTTGGCCGCCAGGGCCACGGCGTGACCGATGATATGGGTGAAGGAGATCTTCTCCAGGCGCCCGCCCGACTTGAGCGCGTGGTTCAGCTCTCGGCGCCGAGTCTCCAGCAACGCCACCGGCAGCTGGCGGAAGGTCGTGGCGGTGGGAACCGAGAGGCTCTCGCGCATGTTGGACGCGAGCCGGGCCGCCGGCCCTTTGATTTCGGTGGCGCTGCCGGGGATGGTGGGTTGCTCGGCCGGCTCGGGAACTGGAGCTCTCGGCGGAGAGGCGGCCGCCGCCTCGACTCCAGGGGCCGCTACGGCCGCTGCCTGGGCCTCGGCTCCGGGCTCCCCGTTGGCTCCTCCGTCCACGCCGACCACACCGCTCTCGAAGAGTCGCCGCCACTCGGGCGGTACCGCGTTGGGGTCGCGGAGAAACTCCTCGTAGAGCGCCTGGGCAAAGCCGGCGTTGGCGGTTTCGAAAACGTTGGGGTCCACGGGGCGGCTGTCGCTATTGGTTGGGATCGGTCGTGGCGGGCGTCTGCGTTGGCCGCCTGCATCGAAGATAACGTGTTGTCGCAAAACGCGGTAAGGGCAATGCGGTGGGTGGGGTGCTGTTTAACAGGATGTGGCCTTGTGCATCGTCTCCGACACCCGACGTCGTAAATGAAGTCGGACCCCTCCGTGACCCAGCCCTCAACGAGGAAGTCTTGTTATGCCTAATGCACGTTGGGCAATCCTTGCCATCGTGGCCGGTGCTTCGATCCTGGCAGACTGCGGGGGGAGCGGGAGCACGACCCCTTCGAAGAGCATCGCGAAGGCCAGCCCGAGCAACGACAACCAGACCGGCACCGTAGCTCAGCAGCTGGCGCTGCCGATCCGGGTGGTGGTAACGCAGGGCGGGATGCCGATGGTCGGGGAGACCGTGTCCTGGGTGCCGGTAGTGGCGGGTACCGTGACTCCGAGCGGCGTCACCGATGCCAGCGGCATTGCCACCGCGCTCTGGGGTTTGGGGACGGCGGCGGGTACCCAGACTCTCCGCGCCTCGGTCACTGGTGCGGGTTCCGTCTTGTTCAGCGCTACGGCGGATGCTGACGTCGCGGCCAACCTCGCCAAGACGGCCGCGGCGAGCGGGGACGCGCAGTCGGGTTTCACTACCGCCCAGCTACCGCTTCCCCTGCGCGTGATCGTGACCGATCAGTTCGGCAATCCGGTCAATGGGATCGATGTCGATTGGCAGGTGACGGTGGGGGACGCCAGCGCGATCCCGGCTAGCGAGACCAGTGGGGCCGGCGGGCTGGCCGCGGTCGGCATCGCTCATACGGTCGTCACGCTCGGCTCGACTGCGGGGTCCATCACGATCCAGGCGTCCACCACACCGGCCCTGACCGGGTCCCCCATCAATTTCGCGGCGACGTCGAACGTTCCGCCCCCGGCACCCAGCGCGATCGACATCAACATGGGCAGCTTCTTCTTTACCAGCCAGCAGAACGCGACTTCGAACCCGGCGGTCGATACGCTCAAGGCTGCTGGAACCGCGACGTGGCATGCGGTAGACGCAGGGCACGGGGTGCAGTCCACCGGATCTCCCGGCTTCAGCAGCCAGACCACGACGCTGCCGGTGGGGAATATTTATGCCGTGCAGTTCAACACCCCCGGGACCTACACCTACGACTGTATCATCCATGGTATCGTGATGAGCGGGAGGATCGTGGTGGTTCCGTAGGAGGTAGGAGGTGAGAGGTAAGAGGTAAGAGGACTGTGGAATCGGCCGCCTCGGCAACCAGATTGCGAGGCGGTCAGGACTCGCTGCAGAACTTCCGGTATTCTTCCGCTTCCGCCGTCACCCGTTCCGGCTCCCAACCCAGCTCCCGACCCATCAGCTCCGCCACCCGGGGCGCGGCAGCCAGCCCGTGGTGGCGGGTCTCGTAATAGAGGTGCACGCGCCGCACCATGACGTCCTCCACTCGACAGGCCAGCTCCCGGCGCGTCACGTAGACGACTTCCGCTTCGATCGCGGGATGCTCGTGGTGCAGCGCCTCGCGCAGCGCCCGATCTTCTCGGATCAGGTTGTAGATCGCCGCGGATTCGGTGCCGTAGTGGCTGAGCAGGTGCTCGACGGTGTCTCCGGAGAGTCCCAACTCGAGTCCCGTGTGACGAAAGGTTGCCCAGTCCTTGGTCTCCCCGCCGGGCAGGGGTTCCCGCTCGGTAGGCGCGGCCGCCGGGCGCGGTCGTCCATCCCGAGCCCGGAGCTCGCGTATCACCCGATCCACCATCTGCGCCGCCATGAGTCGGCAGGTGGTCAGTTTCCCTCCCACGATGCTGAGCAATCCTCCTGGTCCGGCCACGATGAGATGCTCCCGGGAAACTTCCGACGCGGGGAGGTCCTTCGGGGGCGCCACCAGGGTCCTGAGCCCCGCCCAGGAACCGAGGACATCGTCTTCGGAGAGGTGGGCATTGGGGAAGCAGGCGTTGGCGGAGCGCAGGAGATAGGTGACGTCTTCGGGGGAGGCCCGGACCTCGTCCGGCTCTTCCGGAGTATCGGTGTCGGTGGTGCCGATGTAGCTGAACGCGCCCCAGGGGAGCACGAACATCACTCGGCCGTCGATCGGGCTGGTCAGCGTGATAGCCGCTCGATGGCCGACGCGCTGTCGTGGCACCAGAACGTGCGCGCCCTTGGTGGTCCGGAGCAGCGGCGGGGCATTGGCGTCTTCGAGTCGGCGGATATGATCGCACCAGGGTCCGGTGGCGTTGACCACCACCTTGGCGAGCACCAGCCCGGTTTCACCACTGAGGCGATCCAGGACTCGGGCGCCGGTCACCTTGCCGCCGGCCTGCTCCAGGGCCGTGACGGCGACGTAGTTGGCCACCAGGGAACCGTGGGCCATGGCGGAACGAGCAGTGGCCACGACCAGCCGGGCGTCATCGCACTGGGCATCGTAGTACATTGCTCCGCCCACCAGGCCCCGCTCCCGGAGCATCGGTTCCATTCGTAGCAGGGCGCGCTTGCCGAGGATGCGGGGACGGCGCACATTGCGGAAGAGTGAAAGCAGTTGGTACAGCCATACTCCGGCGGCGACTTTCCAGAGCGGAAGCCGATCGCCCTGGTGGACGGGAAACATGAAGGGCAGGGGGCGGACCAGATGGGGGGCGATGCCAAGCAGGACGCGCCGCTCCCGGCTCGCCTCGAAGACCAGGTGGAGATCGCCCTGTTCCAGGTAACGCAGGCCGCCGTGGATCAAGCGACTGGAGCGCGAGCTGGTGCCGTAGCCCAGGTCGCTCTGCTCCACCAGCGCGGTGCGGAGTCCGCGCATGGCCGCGTCCCGCGCGATGCTGACGCCCGTGATCCCGCCGCCGATGACCAGTACGTCGATCGGCTCCACCGTGAGCCGAGCCATTGAGGCCCGATGCCAGAGCGAGCCGGCGCTCCCGCGCCCGTCCTGCACGTCTCCCGCCCCAGCACCTGGCTGGTCTGGCACGACTATCTCCTGCGTCCGGGAATGCGGGTGCTGGATCTGGCCTGCGGGGAGGGCCGCCACGCCATCGCGGCCGCGAAACGGGGCGCCGAGGTGACGGCGGTCGATGGGGATTCGGCGAAACTGGACATGGGGCGGGAGTTGGCCTCCAGGATGGGTCTGGTCGTTGACTGGAGATGCGTCGATCTGGAGGCCGCCTGGCCGGATCTGGGCCAGTACGACTTGGTCATGGTGTTCAACTATCTCGACCGCTCACACGCGCGCGACATCGTGGAGCGAGTCGCGCCCCGCGGCACGCTGATCATGGAGACCTTTCTCGAGTGGCAGCGCCGGCTCGGCTGGGGGCCGACCGATGACGCCCATCTCCTCCGGCCCGGCGAAATCGCCAAACTGGTGGAGCCGCTCCATGTGGTTCATGGCCGCGAAGTGTTCGAGCCGATGGACGCGGGCCGTCACCGCGCCGTGGCCAGCGTGGTGGCTGAGCGGCGGTAAGCTCGATTGACATTCGCTTGAGCGTTCAGGCTTCGGAAACATAGCATGCTCCCATCCCCATCGCGGCGCCGGGTCGCCCTCGTAGCCGGCGTTCGAACGCCCTTCGCCCGCAGTGGCACCGTGTTCCGTGACGTGCCGGCGGTAGCCCTGGCCCGCCGCGCCGCGCAGGAGCTGCTCCTCCGTAGCCAGATCCCGGGTGGCGAGGTGGACGAGGTCGCCTTCGGCCAGGTGGTGCCCTCGGTGCTGGCGCCCAACGTGGCGCGCGAAGTGAGTCTGCTCCCGCAGCTGCCGCCCACGGTCTCCGCCTTCTCGCTCAATCGCGCCTGCGCCTCCGCCGGCCAGGCGATCGCCTATGGGTACGATCAGATCGTGCTGGGCCACGCCGACGTGGTCCTGGCCGGCGGCGTCGAATCCCTGTCCGATATCCCGATCCTCCACTCGCACCGGTTCAGCCAGATCCTGATCGAGGCCAGCAAGGCTAAATCCCTGGGCCAGCGGCTGGCCGCATTCGCCAAGGTGCGCCCGAGAGACCTGATCCCCGTCTCTCCTGCCATCGCCGAGCCGTCGACCGGTGAATCGATGGGACAGTCGGCGGAGAAGATGGCCAAGGAGAACGGGATCACCCGGGAGGCGCAGGACCGCCTGACCTTGCTCAGCCACCAGCGCGCCGCCGCGGCCACCGCCGACGGGCGGATCCCGGCGGAGATCGCGCCGTGGCTGGGCGGCAAGACCCCGGACGCGATCGTCACCAGCGACAACCTCATTCGGGCCGACACCTCGCTCGATGCCCTCGCCAAGCTCAAGCCGGTGTTCGATCGCAAGTATGGATCGGTGACGGCGGGCAATTCATCCGCCCTGACCGACGGGGCTGCCGCTGTCCTCCTGATGGCCGAGGAGAAAGCACGGGCGCTGGGCTACCAACCGATCGCCTACGTGCGGAGCTACGCGGTGGCGGCGGTGGATCCGGGTTGGCAACTGCTCATGGGTCCCGCCTACGCGGTACCCAAGGCACTCGATCGGGCCGGGATCACCTGGAAGGAGCTGGGGCTGGTCGAGATTCACGAAGCCTTCGCGGCGCAGGTGCTCTCCAATGTGGAGGCCTGGGCCTCGAAGGCGTGGGCGGAGAAGCTGGGGCGCTCGGAGCCGGTGGGCGAAGTGGACTGGGATCGGACCAACGTGTTGGGCGGCTCGATCGCCATCGGGCACCCGTTCGGCGCGACCGGCGCCCGCCTGGCCACCACGCTGGCCAACGAGATGCAGCGCCGCGACGTGCAGTTCGGCCTGATCTCGATCTGCGCGCAGGGCGGGATGGGGTTTGCGATGGTGCTGGAGAGATAGGCCCGACTTTCATGGAACAGAGAAGAGCGGCACTCGGCACTGGGCACTCGGCATTAGGTAATCGACTCGAGGCGCATTACCCCGATTCGCGCCACCTGCCGAGTGCCGAGTGCCTGATGCCGAGTGCCCATTTCCCGGTGTCTGAATCCTGATGACGGCTCTCACCCTCACCGCCGAGAACGGCATCGCCGTCCTGACGCTCGATCTCCCCGGCGAGCCGGTGAACACGCTCGGCGCCGCCGTGAAGGAAGAGCTGGAGGCCGCGCTCAGCCGGCTCAAGGAGGACGGCACCGTCCGGGCGGTGGTGATCATTTCCGGCAAGCCCGACACCTTCATTGCCGGCGCGGACATCCACGAGTTCACTCGCCTCTCGACCATGGAGCAGTTCGAGTCCCTGAGTCGAGAGGGACAGGAGATGCTCCAGCGGGTCGAGGATTTCCCCAAACCGGTGGTCGCCGCGATCCACGGGGCCTGCGTGGGCGGCGGTCTCGAGCTGGCGCTGGCCTGTCACTACCGGATCTGCACCGATCACCCCAAGACCTCCCTGGGGCTGCCCGAGATCCAGCTCGGTCTGATCCCGGGTGCCGGGGGATGCCAGCGGCTGCCGCGGCTGATCGGCCTCCGCGCCGCCCTCGACATCATTCTCGCCGGCAAGAGCGAGCGCGGGTCCAAGGCCTACCGGTTGGGGATCACGGATGAGCTGGTACCGAAGAGCATTCTCCGGCGCACGGCGCTGCAGGCGGCCGATCGGCTGGCCCGCGAAGGTCTTCCCCACCGCAAGCCGCGCGGTGGCCTGATGGGCTGGCTCCTCGAGCGCAATCCGGCTGGCCGCCGAGTCGTCTACGCCATGGCGAAGAAGCAGGTGCTCGCACGAACCGGAGGGCACTATCCGGCGCCGCTGGCGGCGATTCAGGCGGTGTGGGCCGGGACCGAGTGGGGCGGCTCCACCGGATACGCGGTCGAACACAAGAAGTTTGGAGAGGTGGCGGCCACCGACGTCTCCCGCAAACTGATCCAGATCTTCTTCGCCACCACCGCGCTCAAGAAGGACGACGGGGTTCCGGCCGGCTCGGCCAGGGCACGACCGGTGGCGCGGCTCGGCGTGATCGGCTCCGGGTTCATGGGGGCCGGGATTGCCGGGACGGCGGTGAGCCAGGCCGAAGTGGACGTGCGCCTGCGAGACACCGAGTGGCCGCGCGTGGCAAGCGGCCTCTCCGCCGCGACCGCGATTCTTCGCGGCCGTTTGCAGCGGCGCCGGATCACCAGGTTCCAGTTCGAGCGCCAGGCCGCCCTGCTCTCGGGCTCGACCGATTACTCGGGGTTCGGTCGTACCGATCTGGTGATCGAAGCGGTCTTCGAAGATCTCGATGTGAAGCAGCAGGTGCTGCGCGACGTAGAGGCCGCGACCGGGCCCGATACCATCTTCGCGACCAACACCTCCACCATCCCTATCGAACAGATCGCCGCCCCGGCCAGACGTCCCGAGCGGGTCATCGGCATGCACTTCTTTTCGCCGGTAGATCGGATGCCGCTGCTGGAGGTGATCCCGACGGCGCGGACCAGTGCAGAGACCATCGTCACCGTAGTGCATTTCGGCCGCAAGCTGGGGAAGAACGTCATCGTGGTGAAGGACCGGCCCGGCTTCTGGGTCAACCGAATTCTCTCGCCCTATCTGAATGAGGCGGGGCGACTCCTCGGGGAGGGCACGCCGATCGACGTGCTGGATCGGATCATGGTGCGGTATGGGTTCCCGGTCGGCCCCATCACCCTGCTCGACGAAGTGGGCCTCGACGTCGCGGCCAAGGCCGGTGGAGTACTGCATCGGGCCTATGGCGCGCGCCTGGAGCCGGCCGCCACCATGACGAAGCTGCTCGAGGACAAGCGGCTGGGTCGGAAGAATGGGCGGGGCTTCTACCTCTATCACAAGGGCCAGAAGACCTCACCGGACGAGACGGTGTACGACCTCCTGGGCGTGCGTCCGGCCAAGACGATCGACCATGCCACCGTGGAGCGCCGCCTGATCTATGCCATGCTCAACGAAGCGGCGCTGGCGGAGGCCGATGGCGTGCTGCGGAGCCCGAGAGACGGCGACCTGGGCGCCATCTTCGGCTTTGGGTTCCCCCCATTCCTGGGTGGTCCCTTCCGGTTGATGGACGACCTGGGTGCCTCACGCGTGGTGGAGACCCTGAACGAGCTGGCCGGCCGCTTTGGCGAGCGATTCAAGCCCGCGCCGAGGTTGGTGGAGATGGCGGCGAGCGGGGGCAAGTTCTACCCGCGTACGTAATTCCACTGACTCGGTAATCCCTCCGAAACATTCCTCCTCGGCCTTGAGTAGTGTGGCGGTTCCTTTCTCGGGGTGGTCACACGGCCGCCCCTCCGGCCACGAAGGTTGCCATGCCGCTACCAGCCAGCCCGCCCGTCCCCTATGCTTGAAAGCCCGGGAATCGGAGTTCGATCGGTGTCGGAGGTGCTGGAGCGCCTGCAGGTGGGATTGGCCGGCCGGTATCGCCTCGAGGACGAAATCGGACGCGGCGGCATGTCCACCGTCTACCGTGCGGTAGACCTCAAGCACGACCGCACGGTCGCCATCAAGGTGATGCGCCCCGACCTGGCCTACCGCGGTTACAACGCCGCCCGGTTCCTCCAGGAAATCCAGATCGCCGCCCGCCTGGTCCATCCCCAGATCCTGCCGGTCCACGACTCCGGCGAATGCGACGGCCTGCTCTACTACGTGATGCCCTACCTGGGGCCCGAGAGCCTCCGGCGGCGGCTCAATCGCGTGGGCCAGCTGCCGATCGAGGAAGCGGTCCGGATCGCCCGCTCGGTGGCCGCGGCCCTCGACTATGCCCATCGGCACCAGGTCGTCCATCGGGACGTGAAGCCCGAGAACATCCTGCTGCACGAAGACGAAGCGATGGTGGCCGACTTCGGCGTCGCGCGGGCCATCCGGGCGGCCGGCTCCGACCGGGGCACCGATCCCGGGGTGGCCATCGGTACGCCCGAATACATGAGCCCCGAGCAGGCCAGCGCCGACCGGGACCTGGACGGCCGCAGCGATCTCTACTCGCTGGGTTGTGTGCTCTACGAGATGCTGGCCGGCCAGCCCCCCTTCGCCGGCAACGGCCCTCGCGCGGTCATGGCCAAGCACGTGGTGGAGCCCGCGCCGCAGGTTCGCACCCTCCGCCCCACCGTCCCGGTCGCCGTCGAGCAGGCGCTGGCCCGGGCGCTGGCCAAGGACCCGGCTCAGCGCTTCGCCACTGCCGCCGAGTTCGCGCGGGCGCTGGACAGCCGCAGCGCCGGCCTCACGCCCCGCGCTGCCCAGGAGGCGCGCGCGATCGCGGTGCTGCCCCTGGTCAACACCAGCCGCGACCCCGAGAACGAGTATTTGAGCGACGGGATCACCGACGAGCTGATCAACGCCCTGATGAAGGTGCAGGGCCTGCGGGTGGCCTCCCGCACCTCGGTGTTTGCGCTCAAGGGTCAGGCGCTCGACGTGCGGGAGATCGGGAAGCGATTGGAAGTCACGGTGGTGCTCGAAGGCACGGTCCGCCGGGTCGGTTCGCGTCTCCGGATCACGGTGCAACTCACCGATGCGTCCGACGGCCGCAGCCTCTGGTCCGAGGCCTATGACCGGGAGATCCAGGACATCTTCGCGATCCAGGAGGAGATCGCTCGCACCATCGTGAGCACCCTGCGTTCCCGGTTCCTGGGCGACATCGGCGATCCCACCGCCAAGCGCTACACCGCGAACGTCAACGCCTACAACCTCTACCTCAAGGGGCGCTACTCCTGGAACAAGCGCAACCCCGAGGGCGTGGCGGAAGGGATCAAGTACTTCTCCGATGCCATCACGGAGGAGCCCAACTACGCCCTGGCCTACTCCGGCCTCGCCGACTCCTACGCGGTGCAGCTCGACTATCGCAGCGCCCCGGTCGAAGAGGGGATGCGCCGCGCCAAGGCCGAAGCGCTCAAGGCGCTGGAGCTCGACGAAAGCCTGGCGGAGGCGCACACCTCCCTGGCCTGGGTGACCTTCATCTATGACTGGGACTGGGTCGGCGCCGCCCGGGAATTCCGGCGAGCCATCGAGCTGAATCCGCGTTACGCCACCGGCCGCCAGTGGTACTCCTGGCTCCTCATGGCGATGGGCCGGGTCGAGCACTCACTGGCCGAAGGTTGGGCCGCGGCCGAGCTGGATCCTGCTTCAGTCTCCATCCGGCGCAGCCTCGGCTGGCTCTACTACTACGCCCGCCAGTACGAGACGGCGTTGGATCACCTCGATCGGGCGCTGGTGATGAACCCGACCTCCGATGAGACCCAGATCATTCGGGGACTGACGCTGATGGAGATGGGCCGTCTGGCCGAGGCCGAGGTCGCGGTGCGGGAGGCGTTGACCACCGTCGGGGAGACGACCATCGGCCAGGCGACCCTGGGAGCCATTCATGCCCGGGCCGGCCGGATGGATGAAGCGAGGGCGGTGCTCGCACAGCTCCTGGCCACCGCGGAACTGCGCTACGTCTCGTCCACCAACTTCGCGATGCTCTATGCCGCCCTTGGCGACCTGGACCAGGCCTTCGCCTGGCTCGAGAAGGTCTACGAGGAGCGGCGCGGCTTCGTCACCTACCTCAAAGTGGATCCGCGGCTGGATCCGCTGCGGCAGGATCCCCGCTTCTCGGCTTTCGTGACCCGGATGCGCCTCGGCTAGAGGCCGGGGTCGTGGAGGGTGAGCCGGACTCCCTGGTGAGACTCTGCAGAAAGGCCAGTAACGTGTATTCCTCGCGGCGCAGGGCCGCGGCCGGATGCTCGCGCTTGCTGGTGTTCGGCGGTGGCGGTTCGGGCGGCACGATGCCCCGCAGGTAGGCCTCCTGGATGGCGGGGTGGATGTAGTACTTCCGGCAGACGGCGCGCGTATTCCCCAACCGCTGCGCGACACGATCGATCACCTGTACCAGGTTCCGCTTCGCTGCCTTCTCGGTCCCGGCGGGGCCCAGGTCCCGTAGTGCACCGGCTGCCAGCATGGTCCCAACCCAGGTCCGGAAATCCTTGGCGGTCACGTCCTGCCGGCCGCTGATCTCCTCCAGGTAGTCGTTGATGTCTCCGGAATCCACCGTCTGGCGCCGGCCCTCGTCGTCCAGATACTGGAACAGCTCCTCGCCCGGCAGCGTCTGGCAGTGCTGCACGATCCGCGCGATCCGGCGGTCGGTGATCGCGACGGAATGACTCACCCGGCTCTTTCCCCGGAAGCTGAAGCGGAGGTTCGATCCCGAGACCGCCACGTGGCGCCGCTTGAGCGTGGTCAGCCCGTAGGAACGGTTCTCCTTGGCATATTCAGTGTTGCCCACCCGGATCAGGGTCTTCTCCAGTAACCAGACCACCGTGGCCAACACCTTGTGGCGAGGAAGCCCGGGGCGGGCCAGGTCCTGTTCCACCCGACCCCGGATCTGGGGCAGCATTTCGCTGAATTCGAGCATCCGCCCGAACTTGGTCTCGTCCCGAACCTCGCGGTATTTGGGGTGGTAGCGGTATTGCTTGCGCCCTTTGGCGTCCCGGGCGGTCGCCTGGATGTGACCGTTGGGGGCGGGGCAGATCCAGACCTCTTTCCACGCCGGCGGAATGACCAGCGACCGGATCCGGGCCAGGATTTCGGGATCCTGGATCACCTGTTCGTCGGGCCCGAGATAGCGAAAGCCCGAGCCGACGCGCCGCCGCCGGATGCCGGGGAGTGCATCGCTCACGTACCTGAGCCCAGCGGCGTGGGCTGAGGCGACGTGCTCGTCAGGGGGAGTGGGCGGGGTCGGGCCGCCTTGCGAGGCGGCAGGGTCGCTCAGCACTCTTGTAACCTAATTCATCACCGCCTTCTCCCTCCACCGGAGCCTTCCTTTGACCCGCCGGCCCGCCTTATGGGTGCTGCTGTGTCTGGGCTCGATCGCCGGCGCCTGGTTCGCCTGGCGGACCTTCCCCTCGGCCTTTCCGCTGGTCAACCTCGACCTCCGGATGGATCGCGCCCACGCGCTGGCCGCCGCGGAATCGCTGGCGCAGGCGCATGGCTGGGGGCCCCTCACCCCCGGCCATACCCGCCTGGCGGCGACCTTCGATCTCGACGAGAACACCCAGACCTTCGTGGAGCTGGAGGGGGGCGGCAAAGAGGCCTTCACCCGGATGCTGCACGACGGGCTCTACGAGGCCTATACCTGGCGCGTCCGGCGCTTCCAGGCCGGCCAGGCCAACGAGACCCAGATCCGCCTCACCCCGGCGGGCCGGCCCTACGCCTTTAAGGAGACCCTCGAGGAAAAGGCCCCCGGTAACCTGCTCTCGCCCGATTCGGCCCGAGCGCTGGCGGAAGGAGAAGCCACCCGGAATTGGGGCGTGGATCTCCACGCCTACACGCTCGTCGAGCAGTCTCACGAGGTACGGCCGGGCGGGCGCACCGATCATACCCTGGTCTACGAGCGCGATCAGCCGCGCCTGGGAGAAGGACGCTACCGGCTCCGACTGGTCGTGGGTGGCGATCGATTGATCGAGCTCAACCACTTCGTCAAGGTGCCCGAGGCCTTCTCCCGGCGCTACGAGAAGATGCGCTCGGCCAATCGCGCCATCGCCTTTGCCGGTGCGGTAGTCATTGCGCTGCTCTACCTGATCGGCGGCTGCATCGGCGGGATGATCTACCTGCTGCGTCGCCACTGGCTGCTCTGGCGCCCGGCCGTGATCTGCGGAGTGGTGATCGCGTTCGCCCAGCTCCTGGCCGGGATCAACGCCTGGCCCCTGGTCTGGATGCAGTACGACACCGCGCTCAGCGACGGGTCCTTCATCTTGCAGCAGGTAGCGCAGCTGGTGGGAGGATTTCTCGCCGCGACCGGGCTGTTCGGACTCACGTTTCTTGCCGCGGAAGGCCTCTCGCGCCGCGCCTTCCCCCATCACCCGCAGCTCTGGCGACTCTGGAGCCGGGAAGCGGCCGCATCCCGTGAAGTGGTGGGCCGGACCCTGGCCGGCTACTGCCTCCTCGGCTGGGACCTGGCCTATCTGGTGGCGTTCTACCTTCTCACGACACGCGTGCTCGGCTGGTGGAACCCGTCCGAGTCCCTGGCCCAGCCCGACGTGCTGGCTCACTACTTCCCCTGGTATTCGTCGCTGGCGCTGCCGCTCCAGGCGGGGTTCTGGGAGGAATCGCTCTTTCGCGCGGTGCCGCTGGCCGGGGCCGCCCTTCTGGGCGATCACTTCGGCAATCGTCGCGCCTGGATCGTCGGTGGACTGATTCTCGAGGCGCTGGTCTTCGGCAGCGGGCACGCCACCTACGCGGCTCAGCCGGCCTACGCCAGGGTCGTGGAGCTGATCGTTCCCTCGCTGATCTACGGCCTGGTGTTTCTCCGCTGGGGCCTGCTCCCCGTGATCCTGGTGCACTTCACCTACGATGCCGCGCTCTTCTCCCTGCCGTTGTTCGTCTCCTCCGCCTCGGGCATCTGGGTGGACCGGGCACTGGTGGTGCTGCTGGCCCTGACCCCGCTCTGGGTGGTACTCCGGGCCCGGGTCTTGGTCGGCGGCTGGCCGGCCCTCGATGCCGGACTCAGAAATGGCGCCTGGTGGCCGCCGGAGCCGACCGCCGAAATCCCGGTCCCGATCGCCGCCGCTCCCCCGCGCGCGGCTATCTCTCCCCTTTCCGTCCGGCTGGCGGTGGCGGCCGGCGGCGCCGGTTTCCTCATCTGGGTCATGGCTCAACCGTTCAGTGCCCTGACGCCTCCGCTTCACGTGACTCGGACCGATGCGCTCGCGCACGCGCGGCAGGAGATGGACCGCCGCGGGATCCAGCTGCCCGATCGGTTCCGATTTTTCAGCAGCGTGGACGCAGAGGCGGGGCTGGATGACCGGTTCGTCTGGCAAACCGCCGGTGAGGCGACCTATCGTCGGCTCCTCGGCAGTTACCTCGATCCGGCGGAGTATGTGGTCCGGGCCGCCTCGTTCGAGGGGGACGTCGTCGATCGGGCCGAGGAGTGGCGGGTGGTGGTGAATGGCGAGGGCAGGGTGACTCGAGTCCAGCACCAGCTACCGGAATCGCGGAGCGGCGCTCGACTCGAAGAGCCCCAGGCACGGGCGCTGGGCGACTCGGCGCTGCGTGCCAATTTCGGGGGCGGTCTGGACCACTACAAGGAGGTGAGCCTCACTCCATCGGCCCATCCGGCCCGCCGTGATTGGCTGCTCACCGTGGCCGACACCACCACGCCCGGGCTCCCGCAGGGAGAGCGGCGCCTCGCGGTCGCGATCGCCGGCTCCGAAGTCGCCGACGCCTATCGGTTCATCCACGTGTCCGAAGACTGGGAGCGCCAGGCCCGCAACCGCGCCAGTATTACTCAGCTCTTCGACCTCGCCAGGCTGCTGCTCCTGGTGGGCTTCTGCATGACCGGCGCGATCCTGGGGCTGATCCGCTGGAGTCGGGGGCAGTTCCCCTCCCGCTTCGGATGGTCGCTGGCCGGCATCCTGGCTGCCACCGGATTGGCGGCGCTCCTGAATCAGTGGCCGGCGCTGAGCGCAGACTTCTCCACGGCGGAGCCCTATGGGCTGCAGGTGACCATCACCCTGATCGCGCGAGGCCTGGCCGCGGTGTTCTTCGGAATCGTGGTGGCCTTACTCGCCGGTCTGGCCTTCGGGCGCGGTCACGCGGTCCGGGAGGCTCCGTCGAGCACCGAGCTGCGCCGCGATCTCACGCTCGGCCTGGCCCTGGGCGCTGCTGCCGCTGGCCTATTGATCCTGGCGGACCGGGTGCAATACGCCGGCGCTCCGGACTGGCCGGGATACGGCGGTGCCGCTGCTCACTTCTCCTGGCTGTCGGCCGCCGTCTCCCGGATCGGCGGATTCGCGCTCCGCACCGCGCTGATTCTCTGTCTGGCCCTCATGGCCGACCGGATTTCCGGCGAGTGGACCAGACGGAAAGGTGCGGCGGCCGCGATCCTCGTCGCCATGGGCCCGCTGATTCTCCCGGAGGGAGACTTGAGCCAATGGTATCTCTGGCTCCTGCTCGGCCTGGTGATGGGCGGGTACCTGCTCTGGCTCTACGTCGGCTTTCTCCGCTTCGACCTCTCGCTGGCGCCGATCCTGGCGGCCGCGATTTCCGGCCTCGAATGGGTGCGAGTGGTGGTGCAGCAGAACTATCCCGGTGCCGCAGCAGGCGGAATTCTGGGGATCGTGTTTATGGGGTGGCTGGCGTGGTGGTGGCGCGGATGGCTTACCACCCCCTCGACGTGAGGCCTACGATGATCAGGCCATCGAGAATCGGAATCTTGGCAATCCTGGTGGGAACCTGCACCACCGGATCCCTCTGGGCTCAGGAGGTCATGCCCGGTGCCAGTCGATTCGATTGGCAAAGCGTGGTCGTGATGATCATACCGGACTCGCTCTCGGGCGTCAGCCTCGAGGTGAAGCCCCGTAGCAGGCATGTCCAGACCGGCTTTGGTGCCCACTTTGACCCGGCAGAGACGAAGAAGTGGGAGGCCGCCAGCGACAGCGTAGTCCGCGCTGAGGATCCGCCTGCTAGTGATACATCCAAGGCCCTCCAAGGCCCGATCCTCCAGGATCGCAACCGGTTCAGGATGGCCGTGGGACGAGTCCGGCGAGCAGGCGCCTGGAGTCCACAGGTTCGCTGGTATCTCGAAGAGAATGAGCGCCCAGCGCCCCTGATCATAGAATTGAGCCTCAGCCAGGCGCACGACCTGCTGGTGGGCTTCGATCTGGCCGCCGGAGTCAGCGGCGTGGACCCTTCATACCATCCCTGTGGTCATACCGATGAGCTGGCCCCGGCCGAGGACTCGGTGAGGCGCCCAGAGGTAATAGACGCCAAGACGCCAGTGTATCCCAGGGACCTCGAGGCCGCGGGGGTAGAGGGAGAGGCCCTGGTCAAGTTCGTCGTCACCGCCAATGGAGACCCCGATCCGGCCAGTATCGTGGTCGTGTGGGCTACCACCCACGCAATCGGAGAATCGGCTCGGGACGCCATATCTCAGACATTTTTTCGTCCCGCGACGCAACGCGGGGTGCGGATCTCGTGCCTTGTCCAGCAGTCGATTAAGTACAAGATCAGGAGGGGACCCTAGGCCCACTGCTCCACCTGATCGGCTCGGAGGAATCTCTGCTTCCTCACAATCCCGAAGTCACGCTCGGCGGCTACATGGCCAAACACGAGCGCGCCGCTGCCTTCGGCGGCAGCGACGGCCAGGCCTACTCGGTCGCGATCTACCTGGACGATGAGCCCGACGCGCGGGGCCGCTACGGCGCGTCACTACTCTTTGTGCGTTGGTCACCGGGGGGAGATCACCCCGTGGGACACGTGGAGACCGAGGCGCTGGCCTGGGGCAAGACGCCGGCCGAAGCGGAGGAGCGGCTGAAAGCGCTCTCGCTCTTCGACGTCAAGACCGCTCTCGACGCGGCGATTGCGCGGGCACCGGAACCCTGGTGAACGGCCTCCGAGGGACTGTCCTGGAGCGGGACGGCGCGATCTACCGGGTCGCCACTGAACGCGGCGTCGTGCGGGCGGTTCTGCGGGGGAAGGCCAAGCGGGGCGGCCCCCGCGTCGTGGTCGGCGATCGGGTGGAGTTGGACGGTGACCCCGACACCAAACAGGGCTGCGGGATCGCCAGGGTCGAGGAACGGCGAAGCCTGCTGGCGCGACGAGTGGTGCAGGGGCGCGGTCGCGAGATCCGGCCCGTGGTCGCCAACGTGGATCGGGTCCTGGTGGTCACCGCCGCCGTCGATCCCGCGCCGGTCCCACCGTTGCTCGATCGTCTCCTGGTGGTTGCCGAAGCCAATCACCTCCACGCCGCTGTCATTATCAACAAGATCGATCTCGACCCGGCCGACGCCCTGGCGAACCGGTTTCGCCGCGCCGGCTACGAAGTCCTGCGCACCAGCGTCAAGACGGGGGAGGGCATCGATGCGCTGCGCGCCTGGATCCGGGGGCAAGAGGTGGTGCTGGCGGGACCATCAGGCGCCGGAAAATCCAGCCTGCTCAATGCGGTTGAGCCGGGACTCAGGCTACGGGTAGGAGAGATCAGCGCGCGGACCCGAAGGGGGAAGGGCACCACCGTCTCCGCGACCATGATTCCACTCCCGGGAGGCGGGTACCTGGTGGACACCCCGGGTTTCAGCGACGTGGGGGTCTGGGGAATCGAGCTGAACGAGCTTGGCGCCTGCTTTCCCGACTTCAAAGATCTCCTCGGTCACTGTCGCTTCAACGACTGCCGCCACACCGGAGAGCCGGGCTGTGCCGTTGAGGAAGGCGTGAGAACCGGGACAATCCTGGCGGAGCGGCTGGAGAGCTACCGTGAACTACGAAAGGAATTGGAGGCGCTGCCAAAGGAGTGGGAGTGAGGGATTGCCGATTGTCGATTGTTGAGTGCCGATTGGGGGAATGGGGGAACGGCCAACACCGATTGCCGATTGATGATTGCCGATTGTAGTACCGTCTCGCCCGCCTCTACCGCCCTGTCCGCCGTTTCATTGCCGAGTGCCGAGTGCCGAGTGCCGAGTGCCTAGTTCTGAGTTCTGAGTTCTGAACATCGCGCCTCTTGCCCCTTGCCTCTTACCTGCCCTATTCCCCTTTCCCCCTTCCCTTTTCCCCTGCCTTCTTCGTCCACCGCTTGGCGTCTCTTGCCTCGACCTTGCCCATCATCCTATCGAACGCTTCCTGCAGATCGATCTTCTCCCGGTTGGCCATGCAGATCAGCACGAACAGGATGTCGGCCATCTCCATGCCGAGGTCACCGGGCGGCTCGTCGGGCTTCTTGGTCTTCTGGCCGAAGCGGTGATTGACCTCTCGAGCCAGCTCGCCGACCTCCTCGGTCAGCCGCGCCATGTTGGTGAGCGGATGGAAGTAACCTTCCTCGAACTGGCCGATCCAGGTATCCACTCTGTCCTGGGCGTCTCGAAGCGACATGGAGACCTCTGATTGCCGATTGCCGAATGGAATGATGGAGTGGGGGACTGATGGAATGGGGGAATGTATCTCTGCACTCCCTCATTCCCCCATTCATTCATTCCCCAATTTCAGCTCCCGTTCCCCCTACTTCCCCCTCCCCCACTTCTTCATCGCCGCCACCAGCCGGTCATGCGGGATCCCGTACACCCGGAATCCATTCGCGCCGGTCATCGTCTCCCCGGCCACCAGCGCATTGACGATCGCCTCTTCGGTGGCCTGAACCGTCGCCTCGAACAGCGGATTGATCCGGTCGTTGGGCAGCATCGTGAGCCGGGCAAAGCCAGTGTCCACCGAAGCCCCCGGGTTGGCGGTCGAGAAAGCGATAGCCCAGTCGCCCGAGTCGTTCTCGCCCAGGCCGCCGCTTCGCCCCACCGCCAGCATGCTGCGCAGGGCCAGGCGATCCAGCTGATGCGCCAAGAGCGGCGCGTCGGTCGCGATTACCACCACGATCGAGCCTGAGCCGGGAGGGCGCTGCGGGTTCCGTTTGACGCAGGCGGAATCGCCCGCGCCGGCCGGAGGCGCCACGTAGCAGGGGAGCAGGTCGGTAATCTCCTGCCCGACCGGAACGCCGGCGATACTCAACCGCTCCCGCGCGCCATGATTGGCCTGCACCAGCACCCCTACCGTGAATCCTCCGGCTGCCTTGTCGAGCACCCGCGATGCCGTCCCGATCCCGCACTTGAACTCGTGGCAGATGATCCCGGTGCCCGCGCCCACGTTGCCCTCCGCCACCGGGCCGCCCTTGGCTCCGTCGAGGGCCGCGAACACATTGCGCTTTTCGACGTGAAAGCCATCAATGTCGTTGAGCGGCGAGTCCCAGTTCTCTCCGACCACCGGGAGCGCGAACAGCCAATCGCTCCACCCCTGCTTGATCGCCCACTCGATGATGGCATCTCGCACCAGGCCCACGCTCAGCGTGTTGGTCAACGCGATTGGCCCAGCCAGGAAGCCGGATTCCTTGACCCACTGGATTCCGGTCATCTCCGCGTTGGGATTGAGCGCGGCTTGCCCGGCGAACACCTGATCCTGGGAGCGTTTACCTCGAGGGTGAATCACGGTGACCCCGGTCCGGACCGGACCCTTGCCCACCACCAGCGCTCCGTCACCCGAGATCAGCGTGACCTGCCCGACCTCGACGCCCGCCACGTCCGTGATCGCATTGAGCTTCCCCGGCGTCCCCTCGAACGGGATGCCAAGATCCCTCGCGCGCGGCTTCCCCTGCGCAACGGCCACGGCGGCCACGCCTGCAGCGAGGCAGGTGACGACAACGAGATTCAAGACGAGTCGCATAGAATCGGGTGCTGGCCACGGTGGCTGGAAGGCTGTAAGCTATACCCAGCTTGAATGGGAGGACACTCAGTCCTCAGTCCCCAGTCCTCAGTCCTGTTTTCTAATTGGGGCGACACTCAGTCCTCAGTCCTCAGCCCTCAGTCCTGTCTTCTATGCGCGCCCGCGACCGGATCCTCGCCAACCTCGAGTCCATCTACCGCGATTCCTACGACCGGGCCAAGCGCGAGCAGCTCACGCGCCGCATGGAGGAGCTGGATGCGGCCTATCAGCGCGACCAGCTCATGATGGAGGTGCTGCTCGACATCCGGGACCTGTTCGCTCAGCCCCAGGCTGGTGCGACCGGGACGGGGGCTCTCCAGACCCTCGACGCGCTCCGCAAACTCACCAAGCGCTAGTCATCCCAACCCGACCATCTGATGAAACCAGCCACCGGCCCACGTGTGCTCCTGGCCCTGGGCCTCGGGCTCCTGGCCGCATGCTCGCCCTCGCCGAAGGCCGATCTGGTCGTACTTGGTCGCACCTGGACCGGCGATAGCGCCCTCCCCTGGGCCGAAGCCGTGGCGATGCGGGGCGATACCATCATCGCGGTGGGGAAGCGGGACGAGGTCGCTCGTGTGGTCGGCAACAACACCATGGCCATCGACAATCCGGACGGTCTCATCGTCCCCGGATTCATGGATGGCCACACCCATTTCATCAGCGGCGGGCGCCAGCTGGCCAACGTAGACCTCCGGAGCGCCACCACGCCCACCGAGTTCGTTCGTCGCGTGAAGGAATTCGCGGCCCGCCAGCCCGCCGGTGAGTGGATTACCGGCGGCGATTGGGACCACGAGCTCTGGCCCGGCACCCCCTTGCCCCGACGAGACTGGATCGACTCGGTCACCCCCAATAATCCGGTCCTGTTGAGCCGGTTGGATGGCCACCTGTACCTGGCCAACACCCAGGCACTCAAGCTGGCCGGCATCGGCCGGGATCACCCGCGGATCCCCGGTGGCGTCATCGTCAAGGACCCGAAGACCGGCGAGCCGACCGGAGCGCTCAAGGACAACGCCGCCGACTCCGTGTCGGTCAAGATCCCGCCCTACACCGCCGCCCAGCAGGACGAGTACCTCCAGGCCGCCATGCGGTTCGCGGTCTCCAAGGGGCTCACGGGGATCAGCGACATGAGCGAGCCCGAGGACATCTGGAACGATCTCGCCGCTTATCGGCGCGCGCACGACGCCGGCAAGATGCTCCTCCGGGTCACGCTCTATCCTCCGCTTCCCAAGTGGCGGGCGATCGCCGATACCGTGGCCCGGGCCGGCCATGGCGACGAGTGGTTCCAGATCCTGGGACTCAAAGGCTTCGTGGACGGGTCGCTCGGCTCCCGGACTGCCCTCTTCTTCGAGCCCTACGCCGACGACCCCACCACCAGTGGCCTGTTTAGGACTCCTGAAGACTCGCTCCGGGCCTGGATCGGGGCCGGAGACTCGGCCGGTCTCCAGATCGCGGTTCACGCCATCGGTGAGCGGGGCAACGCCCTGATTCTCTCGATCTACGACAGCGTGGCCCATGCCCATGGCCCCCGCGATCGCCGGTTCCGGGTGGAGCACGCGCAGCACCTGCGATCCCAGGAGATCGCCCGGTTCGGAACCGACGGCGTGATCGCTTCGATGCAGGCCATTCACCTGGTGGACGACGGGAGCTGGGCCATCAAGCGCCTGGGCCCTCGCGTCAATGACACCTATGTCTTCAAGAGCCTGCTCGATCACGGCGCCCGGCTCCAGTTCGGCTCCGATTGGACCGTGGCGCCCCTGGATCCCATTCTCGGCATCGCCGCCGCGGTGACCCGTCACACCCGCGATGGCAAGAACCCTGACGGCTGGCTCCCCCAGGAGAAGATCACGGTGGAACAGGCCCTCCACGCCTACACCGCGGCCAATGCCTATGGTGTCTTCGCCGAGCATACCCGCGGTCGCATCAAGGTCGGCTACCGGGCGGACTTGACCGTCCTGGACCACGACCTGTTCAAGATCCCGCCGGCGGCCATCGAATCGGTGACTGTTCGGGCCACGGTCGCCGGGGGGAAGGTGGTCTACAAGGGGGGAGGTAGAACGGTAGAACGGTAGAACGGGGGAACGGGAGAACGGGAGCCTGCGAAGCCCGGCTCCAACGGGCAAGCTTACTCAGAACCCAGAACCCAGAACCCCGAACCTGTCAGTCGACAATCGGCAATCGGCACTCGGCAATCCCTCCCCCCACCCTTTCCTCCCCCCGCCGATTTGCCCATCTTTTTGCCATGGTCACCGGCGCCCGCGCGCATACCAAGCCCCCCAAGACCCTCAGTAAGCCCGACCTCCTCGACATCTACCGGCTGATGCTGCTGTCCCGCCGGATCGATGACAAGGAGATCCAGCTCAAACGGCAGAACCGGATCTATTTCCAGATCTCCGGGGCGGGGCACGAGGCGATCCTGGCGGCCGCCTCCAAGGTGCTGCGCCCCGGCTACGACTGGTTCTACTCCTACTATCGCGACCGCGCCCTCTGCCTCGGCCTGGGGATGACTCCGACCGAGATGCTACTGGCGGCCGTGGGCGCGGCCGACGACCCCAATTCCGGCGGCCGCCAGATGCCCTCGCACTGGGGCCACAAGGCGCTCAACATCGTCAGCGCCTCGAGTCCCACCGGTACCCAGTTCCTGCATGCGGTAGGGTCCGCCGAGGCCTGGCTCCGGTACGCGTCATTGCCGGAGATTCCGGGCCGGGAGGAGCTGCACCAGGAAGACGAGGTGGTCTTCTGCTCCGCCGGAGACGGGACCACCAGCGAGGGTGAGTTCTGGGAGTCCCTCAATACCGCCTGCAATCTCAAGCTCCCGGTGCTCTTCTTGATCGAAGACAACGGCTACGCCATCTCGGTCCCGGTCGAGGTCAACACCGCCGGCGGCTCGATCTCCAAGCTGGTCGCGTCGTTCCCCAGCCTCTATATCGAGGAAGTGGACGGCTGCGACCCTATCGCCAGCTATGAGACGATGTGGCGGGCCGCGGACTATGTCAGGCACCGGAAGGGCCCGGCCCTGGTGCACGCGCATGTGATCCGGCCCTACAGCCACTCCCTCTCCGATGACGAAGTCCAGTATCGCTCGACCCAGGAGCGCCAGGAGGAGGCGACCCGGGATCCTCTGGTCAGGTTCCCCGAGTATCTGCTCAAGGAGGGCGTGGTGACCGAGGGCGAGCTGCAAGCCATCCGGCAGCAGGTGGACGACGAGGTCGTCGCCGCCACGGAGACTGCGTTGGCCGCGCCTCAGCCCACCGTAGATACCGTGTACAACTATGTGTACTCCCCGGACGTAGACCCCGCTTCAGAACACTTTGACACCGAAGACGATCCCCGCTTCACCGGCGACCCCACGACCATGGTCGATCTGCTGAACACCTGCCTCCGGGACGAGATGACCCGCGATCCCAGGATCCTGGTGTTCGGCGAGGACGTGGCGGATGTGAGCAGGGAGGAGGCGCTTCCACACGTGAAGGGTAAGGGCGGGGTGTTCAAGGTCACCTGGGGCTTGCAACGCGCCTTCGGTGGCTCGCGGGTCTACAACACCCCGCTGGCCGAAGCGAACATCATCGGCCGGGCGATCGGACTGGCGGTCCGCGGGTTCAAGCCGGTAGTCGAGATCCAGTTCTTCGACTACATCTGGCCCGCCTACATGCAGCTGCGCGACGAGCTGGCCCTGATGCGTTGGCGGTCCAACAACGCCTTCTCATCTCCGGTCGTCGTACGGGTCACCTACGGCGGGTACCTCAAGGGCGGGTCGGTCTATCACTCGCAGACCGGGGCCGCGATCTTCACCGGGGTTCCGGGCCTGCGCGTCGTCTGTCCCTCCACCTCGCTCGACGCCAACGGCCTGCTTCGCACCGCCATCCGGTGCGAGGACCCGGTCATCTTCCTCGAGCACAAACACCTCTACCGGCAGACCTACAACAAAGCGCCCAACCCCGGTCCCAACTTCATGATCCCCTTCGGCAAGGCGAAGGTGGTGCGCGAAGGAGGGGACCTGACCGTGATTACCTACGGCGCCGTGGTGCAACGCGCCTTGGTCGCGGCCAAGGAGGTCGAGGCGAAGCACGGGTTGCAGGTCGAGGTGATCGACCTGCGCTCGCTCTCGCCGGTGGATTGGGAAGCGGTGTTCGCCTCGGTGCGGAAGACCAACCGGGTGATCGTGGCCTACGAGGATTCGTTCTCGTGGGGATATGGATCGGAGATCGCGGCCCGGATTGCGGACGAGGCCTTCGCCTTCCTCGATGCCCCGGTCAAACGGGTCGCCTCGGCCGATACCTTCGTGGCCTACGCGCCTCAGCTCGAAGATGCAATCCTGCCCCAGGTGGACGATCTGCGGCAGGCGATGGTGGAGCTTGCCGCGTTCTAGGGCTGGTGAATTCCTCTCACAACTGACTTGACTACGGTATGCGCCACTTCCTGATCGCTCTCCTCGTGCTCTCCGCCGGCTGCAGCGAAGCTGTTCGGAACGACAAGGCCAATCCTCGCCTGGCGGCCATCGACTCGACCTACCGGAACATCGAGAGCACCCTGGTGTTCGAGTTGCCCGATGACGGAAAGTTCATCGTTAACGGCCAGCCGATCGCTCAGGCCGACATCCCTGCGAAGCTGACCTCGTTCTTCGGTGGCGTCGCTCCCGAACAGCGGGCGGTGATGGTCAAGGACAATCCCAAGCGTCGCGCCGACGAGCACTGGATCTCGCGGGCAGCGGTGTCGGCGGGAGGGCAGGCGTTCGATGCTGAGTTGAG
>DATIWD010000044.1:0-20415 GCA_035519565.1 Gemmatimonadales bacterium
GTCTCCCTCCGCGGTATGGTTGAAGACCACGTCGAGGATGACCTCGATGCCCGCCCGGTGCAGCGCCTTCACCATGTCGCGGAACTCGTCCACCGGGCCGAGCGGATCCTGGCGGGAGCTGTAGGCCTGGTGCGGGGCAAAGAACGAGACCGGCGCGTAGCCCCAGTAGTTCACCCGACCGGGCGGGCAGTCCTGAGCGTCGAACTGGAAGACGGGCAGCAGCTCGACCGCGGTGATCCCCAGTTCCAGGAGGTAGGGGATCTTCTCGATCAGCCCGGCGAACGTGCCGCGCCGGCTCTCCGCCACGCCCGAGCTCGGATGTCGGGTGAATCCCCGCACGTGCATCTCGTACACGATGGTGCGCGAGAACGGCTGCCTCAGGGGCACGTCGCCCTCCCAGTCGTAGGCGGGAGGATCGACCACCACGCTCTTCATCGCGGTCGCCGCGTTGTCCCCGGGCCCGTTGGCCGCGTCCCGCCGGTAGCTCCTCGGCACCACCACGCCGCGCCCGTACGGGTCGAGGAGGACCTTCTCCGGATCGAATCTGAGGCCTCTTCCGGGATCGAACGGTCCCGCCGCGCGGTAGCCGTAGATCTGGCCCGCCTTCACGCCGGGCACGAGCGCGTGCCAGTAGTGGTACGTGCGATTCGTGGCAGGGTCCATGACGATCACGCGAGCCGGCCGCGAGCCTTCGACGTCGTCGAACAGAAGCAGCTCGACCCGCCTCGCGTGTCGAGAGAACACGCTGAAGTTCACCCCGGCGCCCGATGGGGTGGCCCCCAGCGGAGAGCTGCTTCCCGGTTCCATCTCCGCCATCACGCCCTCCGGCAGGCCGGGCCTCGTCGAGGCCGGTCACCATATCTTCATGAAGACCGCGACCGCCTGCTTGTTTCTTGCGGCGCACAACAGTACCACCCGCCGATCGAACAATGATATCGCCCCAATGGGACGCTGACCACGATCAGACGAGGGCTTCCGAAGTCGCCGCCGGGAATGGACCCGCACTAGTACTACCAAGGTCTTACTTGCGTACGGCACGGGTCGGGGCGAGCATGGACGGCGGACTCGCGGGAGGGTGAGACGCTGAGCAAGGAGGGGCAAGCGATGAGCAAGGAAGCGAAGATGGGCGACGTGCTGGCCTGGCTCCGGCAGCAATACGGCTGCGGTCCGGTCCAGTTCACGGGCACCGAAGACGCACTCTACGAGCGCCACCTGTTCTTCGACAATGTCATCGATCCGAAGGCCGCCGGCCCGCGCGAGCGCTACGAGGCGATCGCGCGCTCGGTGCGGGACATTCTCTCGCAGCGATGGGTGCTCACGGAGAGCACCTACGAGCGCGAGAACGCCAAGCGCGTCTACTATCTGTCGATGGAGTTCCTCATCGGCCGCTCGCTGGCCAACAACGTGACGAACCTCCTGCTCGGGCCGGTCACCAAGCAGGCGGTCGCGCAGCGAAGCCTCGACTGGCTCGGGCTACTCGAGCAGGAGCCCGACGCCGGTCTCGGGAACGGCGGGCTGGGTCGCCTCGCCGCCTGCTTCCTGGACTCGATGGCCACCATGCAGCTCCCCGCCATGGGCTATGGCCTGCGGTACGAGTACGGCATCTTCCGGCAGGCCCTCCAGGACGGGCGACAAGTGGAACAGCCGGACAACTGGCTCCGGCTCCCGGATCCCTGGGAGGTCGCTCGCCCGCACGAGGCGGTGGAGGTCAAGCTCGGCGCCTCCTTCGAGGTACGCGGCGGCACCCTGCAGGCGATCATGGGCCGGCCGTCGAGCCTCATCGGCATGCCGTTCGACCGACCGGTGGTGGGATATGGCGGCAAGACGATCAACACGCTCCGGCTCTGGGCGGCCGCCGCCCCCGACTACTTCGATTTCCAGGCGTTCAGTCACGGCGAGTTCGTCAGCGCGCTCGCCGAGCGGCTCGCCGCGGAGTCCCTCACCCGGGTGCTCTATCCCGACGACTCCACGAGCATGGGACAGGCCCTGCGATTCGTGCAGGAATACTTCCTGGTCGCGTGCTCCCTCGCCGACCTGGTCCGGCGCTTCCGGCGCAGCAATGCCGACTGGAGCTCGCTGCCGGAGAAGGTCGCGATCCAGCTCAACGACACGCACCCGACGATGGCGGTGCCCGAGCTGATGCGGATCCTGCTCGACGAGGCGCACCTCGGCTGGGACGCGGCCTGGGACTTCACCCAGCGGACCCTGGCGTACACGAACCACACCCTCCTGCCGGAGGCCCTCGAGAAGTGGCCGCTCGCCTGGTTCGAGGCGCTGCTGCCGCGGCAGCTCGAGATCATCCTCGAGATCAACCGGCGATTCCTCGATACCGTCCGGGCTCGCTTCCCCGGGGACCAGGGCCGGCTGGAGCGGTCCAGCCTCGTGGAGGGGGAGGGAGGCGAGCGGAAGATCCGCATGGCCAATCTGGCCATCGTGGGCTCGCACAGCACCAATGGGGTGGCCGCCATCCACTCTCGGCTCCTGCGCACGGTGACGGTCAAGGACCTCGCCGAGATGTATCCCGAGAGGTTCAACAACAAGACCAACGGCGTCACGCCGCGCCGCTGGCTGCTGCTGGCGAACCCGGCGCTGGCCCGGACGATCACCGGGGCGATCGGCGAGGGCTGGATCACCGATCTCTCGGAGCTGAGGAAGCTCAAGCCCCTCGCCGACGATCGAGGGTTCCGCGACGCGTTCCGGCAGGCCAAGCGTGAGGCAAAGGCGGCTTTCGCGGGGTGGCTGAAGGCCACCTCCGGCCAGATAGTGGACCCGGACACCATCTTCGACAGCCAGGTCAAGCGGATCCACGAATACAAGCGGCAGCTGCTGAATGCGCTCCGGGTCGTGGTGCTCTACAACCGGCTGCGGCAGAACCCGGGGCTCGCCATGACGCCCCGGACGTTCTTCTTCGCGGGCAAGGCGGCGCCCGCCTATCACCTGGCCAAGCTCATCATCAAGTTCATCAACAACCTCGCCGGGACCATCGACGGCGATCCGGCGGTGCGCGGGCGGATCAAGGTGCTCTTCCTGCCCGACTACTGCGTATCGCTGGCCGAGCGCCTGATTCCCGCCACGGACGTCTCGAACCAGATCTCGACCGCGGGCTACGAGGCGAGCGGGACGAGCAACATGAAGTTCATGATGAACGGGGCCCTGACGATCGGTACGCGTGACGGCGCGACGATCGAGATGGCCGAGGAGGCCGGCGAGGAGAATTTCTTCCTGTTCGGCCTCACCGCCGACGAGGTCGCCGGTAGCCGCGGCTGGTACAGCCCGCAATGGCACTACGACAACGAGCCCGAGACACGCGCGGCGCTCGACCTGGTCTTTTCCGACCACTTCAGCCGGAACGAGCCGGGGGTCTTCGAGCCATTGCGGGAGACCCTCCTGACGGGTGGGGACCGCTACATGCACCTGGCGGACCTCACCGCCTACCTCGAGGCAGATCGTCGGCTGCTCGCCCTGTACGCCGACGCGCCGGAATGGGCGCGCAAGGCGATCGTGAACGTGGCCGGATCCGGGAAGTTCTCCAGCGATCGGACCATCGCCGAGTACGCCGGCGAGATCTGGCATGTGAAGTCCTGTCCGGTGCCCTAGTCGGAGGGATCCATGAATGGCGCAGCGCAAGGGCCCGTGACGGTTTCGCCCTTGGCCGGGAACCCGGCCCCGGCATCGCTGCTGGTGGACCTGGCCCGCCTCGAGCGGGAGTACTACGAGCGCAGGCCCGACGTCGGCGACACCGCCCAGCTCGTGGCCTTCGGCACCAGCGGCCATCGGGGCTCGCCGCTCCGCGGATCGTTCACCGCCGCCCACATCCTGGCCATCACCCAGGCGATCTGCGACTACCGTCGCGGCCAGGGTACCGACGGCCCGCTCTACATGGGCAAGGATACGCACGCGGTGTCCGCGCCGGCCCAGCGGACCGCGCTGGAGGTGCTGGCGGCCAACGGGGTGGAGACCATCATCCAGCGAGGCGACGGAGTGACCCCGACGCCCGCGATCTCGTGGCTCATCCTCCGCTACAACCGCGGGCGCCGGGCGCACCGGGCGGACGGCATCGTCGTCACGCCCTCGCACAACCCGCCCGAGGATGGCGGCTTCAAGTACAACCCGCCCGACGGCGGGCCCGCCGGCACCGAGGTGACCGAGTGGATCCAGGACCGGGCCAACGAGCTGCTGCGGGCCGGCAACGTCGGGGTGAAGCGGGAGCCCTTCGCGACCGCCGTCAAGGCGGTGAGCACGCACCAGGAGGATTTCGTCCGGCCGTATGTCGAGGATCTGCGCCACGTCGTGGACATGGACGCGATCCGGGAGGCCGGCCTCGAGCTGGCGGTGGACCCGCTCGGGGGCGCGGCCGCGCCGTACTGGGAGCCGATCAACTCGATCTACAAGGTCCGCATCGCGGTGGTGAACCCGGCGATCGACCCGACGTTCTCGTTCATGACCGTCGACCACGACGGCAAGATCCGCATGGATCCCTCCAGCCCCTACGCCATGGCGCGGCTCGTCGGCCTCAAGGATCGGTACCGCCTCGCCTTCGGCAACGACGCCGACGCCGACCGACACGGCATCGTGACGCGCTCGGCGGGGCTGCTGAATCCGAACCACTACCTGGCAGTGGCCATCCGGTACCTGCTCACCAATCGGCCACGCTGGCCCAGCCACGCGGCGGTGGGCAAGACGCTGGTCAGCAGCAGCATGATCGATCGGGTCGTGGAGAAGCTCGGCCGCCGGCTGGCCGAGGTGCCGGTGGGCTTCAAGTGGTTCGTGCCGGGTCTCTTCGAGGGCTCGCTGTGCTTCGGCGGTGAGGAGAGCGCGGGGGCGAGCTTCCTGCGCCACGACGGTACCGTGTGGACGACGGACAAGGACGGCGTGATCATGAATCTGCTGGCCGCCGAGATCACCGCCCGTACCGGCAAGGATCCCGGCGAGCACTACCGGGAGCTGACGGAGGAGTTCGGTGCGCCGTGCTACATGCGCATCGACGCGCGAGCGACACCCGAGCAGAAGGCCCGGCTCGCGAAGCTCTCGCCGGCGGCGGTCAAGGCCTCGAGGCTGGCCGGCGAGCCGATCACCGCCAAGCTGACGCGGGCTCCGGCGAACGATGCTCCGATCGGCGGCCTGAAGGTGGTGGCGGCGAGCGGATGGTTCGCCGCCCGGCCCTCCGGGACCGAGAACATCTACAAGATCTACGCGGAGAGCTTCAAGAGCGAAGGCCACCTGGAGGCTCTCGTCAGAGAGGCCCGGGAGATCGTGAACGACGCACTGCAGGCTGACCGGTGATCCTTCCCCCGTTCCCGCCCGACTATCGGGCGTCCGGCGTGCTGCTGCACGTCACGTCGCTGCCCTCACCGTACGGCATCGGCGATCTGGGTCCGGGCGCGATCGCGTGGATCGATCGTCTGCAGGAAGCCGGCCAGGCATGGTGGCAGGCGCTCCCGATCGGGCCCACCGGTTACGGCGATTCTCCGTATCAGGGGCTGTCGTCGTTCGCGTGCAACGGGCTGCTCATGAGTCCGGACTGGCTGATCGAGGACGGGCTGTTGAGGGTGAGCGATTGCGAGGGCCGGTCGTTCTCGCCCGACGTGGTCGACTACGAGGCGGTCGCTTCGTTCAAGCGGCGGCTGCTCGAGACGGCCTGGACCAACTTCAATGCCGCTGCCCGCCCGGACCTGCGGGCGGCCTACGCAGAGTTTTGCCAGGGCCAAGCCCACTGGCTGGAGGACTATGCGCTGTTTCGTGCGCTGAAGTCGAGGTACGGGGGCGCCCCCTACCTCGAATGGCCGCCCGAGCTGGCCCGTCGCGCTCCGGGCGCGCTGGCCCGGGCGCGGCGAGAGCTGGCCAGCCAGATCGATCAGGTTCGGGTGGCCCAGTTCCTGCTCCTCCGTCAGGGGGCACGCCTGAAGCGGCACGCGCGTGCTCGGGGCGTGCGGCTGATCGGCGACCTGCCGTTCTTCGTGTCTCCGGACTCGAGCGACGTGTGGGCCAACCCGCAGCTGTTCCGGCTGGACGAGAACTGCCGGCCGCTCGTCGTCGCCGGAGTTCCGCCCGACTACTTCAGCGCTGACGGGCAGCTCTGGGGCAACCCCGTCTACGACTGGGAGGCCCTGCGCCGGACCAGCTACCGCTGGTGGGTGGACCGCTTGCGTGCCCTGCTCGACCATGTGGACGTCGTTCGCCTCGATCATTTCCGGGCGTTCGCGGCCGCGTGGCACGTTCCGGCCGGCTCGCCGACGGCCCTTGGCGGGCTCTGGGTCCCAGGGCCCGGGGCCGACTTCTTCAGTACCGTCCAGAAGGAGCTGGGCGCGCTCCCGTTCATCGCGGAGGACCTGGGGCTGATCACGCCGGATGTCTACACGCTCCGCGACCAGTTCCAGATGCCCGGGACGCGGGTCCTCCAGTTCGCCTTCGACGGCGAGGCGGACAATCCGTACCTGCCGAGCAACTACGTCGCGAACACCGTCGTGTACACCGGCACCCACGACAACCCCACGACCCGCGAGTGGTACGAGGAGCTGCCGGACGACCAGCGACGGAACTTCTGGAGCTGTCTGAAGCGTCCTGCGGGCGACGGCCGTGAGGCGGCCCCCGCGCTGATGGGCCTGGCCTGGTCGTCGATCGCCGCGCTGGCGATCGCGCCGCTGCAGGATGTGCTGAACCTGGGCCGGGAGGCCCGTATGAACGTGCCGGGCCGCGCCGAGGGCAACTGGCGCTGGCGCTGCACCGAGCGGATGCTTTCGAGCCCAGGCCTGGAATGGCTGCGAGACCTGACGACGGCCTCGGACCGGAGCCCGGTTGTCTCGCTGGAGGTGACCGGGTGAATGAAGCTCGCCCGCGAGGGAACGGAATGAGGCCCGGTATGCACGTGGGCATCGCCTCCGACCACGGTGGCTTCGCCCTGAAAGAGGAGCTGGTCGGGCGGCTTCGCGCGGTGGGACACGAGGTGACGGATTTCGGCGCCCACGCCTTGCACGAGGACGACGACTATCCCGACTTCGTGATCCCGCTCGGTCAGGCGGTCGCGGCCGGGACGGTGGAGCGCGGGATCGCCATCTGCGGCAGCGGGGTGGGCGCGTCGGTGTGCGCCAACAAGGTTCCGGGCGTCCGCGCCGCGCTCGTCCACGATCACTTCTCGGCCGGCCAGGGTGTCGAGGACGACCACCTGAACGTTCTGTGCCTGGGCGGGCGAACGGTGGGGCCGGCGGTAGCGTGGGACCTCGTCCAGGCATTCCTCGCCGCCACCTTCAGCCAAGCCGAGCGGCACCTTCGCCGGTTGAGCAAGACGGCGTCCCTTGAAGGAGAAACCGATGAGCGTCGCGCACGTCGTTGAGTCGAGGACGGATGCCGAAACGGCGCAGCTGGCGATCAACACGATCCGTACCTTGTCGATCGATGCGGTGCAGCAAGCCCACTCCGGACACCCGGGAACCCCGATGGCGCTGGCCCCGCTGGTGTACACGCTGTGGAACCGGGTCATGCGCTTCGACCCGCAGGACCCCATCTGGCCCAACCGGGATCGCTTCGTGCTCTCGAACGGACACGCGTCGATGCTGCTCTGGTCCGTGCTCTACCTGACCGGGACCCGGGCGGTGGACGCCGACTACGAGCGCCTGGGGTATCCGTCGGTGAGCCTCGAGGACATCCGGCGGTTCCGGCAGCTGGACAGCCGGGCGCCCGGGCATCCCGAGTACCGGTGGGTCTCCGGGGTCGAGACCACCACCGGTCCCCTCGGGCAGGGGGTCGCCACCAGCGTGGGGATGGCCATCGCCCAGAAGTGGCTCGCCAGTCGCTACAACCGGCCCGGGTTCGAGATCTTCGACTACGACGTCTACGCGGTGTGCGGGGACGGCTGCCTGATGGAAGGCGTGTCCTCGGAGGCGGCCTCGCTCGCCGGCCACCTGGGGCTCGACAACCTCTGCTGGATCTTCGACAACAACCACATCACGATCGAAGGCTCGACCGACATTACGTTCACCGAAGACGTCGCCGGTCGGTTCCTGGCGTACGGCTGGAACGTCCTGCGGGTGGGCGACGCCAACGACGTCGAGCGCATCGAGCGCGCCCTCTCCGTCTTCCGCGCGACGAAGGGCCGCCCCACCTTCATCGTCCTCGACAGCCACATCGGCTACGGATCGCCGCACAAGCAGGACACCGCCGCCGCCCACGGCGAGCCGCTCGGCGAGGACGAGGTCCGCCTGTGCAAGCGCTTCTACGGGTGGCCGGAGGACGCGAAGTTCCTCGTCCCCGACGGCGTCCGCGAGGATTTCGCGGCCGGGGTCGGCGCGCGGGGCGCCGAGGCCCGGCGCCGGTGGACGGATCTCTTCGCCGCCTACCGCGGAAAGCATCCGGAGCTGGCTACCGAGATCGATCAGATGCAGCGGCGCGAGCTGCCGGCGGGATGGGACCGGAATCTCCCGGTCTTTCCGGCGGACCCGAAGGGCATCGCCGGCCGGGAGGCGTCCGGCAAGGCGCTGAACGTGCTTGCTCAGAACGTCCCCTGGCTTCTCGGCGGCTCGGCCGACCTCGGTCCGTCGAACAAGACCACCCTGACCTTCGAAGCGGCCGGGACCTTCCAGGCCGGGAGCCCGGGCGGGCGGAACCTCCACTTCGGCATCCGTGAGCACGCGATGGGTGCGATCATGAACGGGCTGTCGCTGTCGAAGCTGCGCCCCTTCGGGGGGACCTTCTTCATCTTCAGCGACTACGCGCGCCCGGCCATCCGCCTGTCGGCTTTGATGGAGCTGCCGACGATCTTCGTCTTCACCCACGACGCGATGGGGGACGGGGAGGACGGCCCGACTCACCAGCCCGTCGAGCACCTCGCGTCGCTGCGCGCCATTCCCGGGCTGATCACGCTGCGCCCCGGGGACGCCAACGAGGTGGTGGAGGCGTACCGGTACGTCATGCAGCTCCGCCACGAGCCGGCGGTGCTGGCTCTCTCGCGCCAGCCGCTACCGACGCTGGACCGGACGAGATACGCGCCGGCCTCCGGCGTCCGGCACGGCGCCTACGTCCTCGCCGACCCCCCGGGCGGCAATCCCGAGGTCATCCTGATCGCGTCCGGGAGCGAGGTCGCGCTCGCGGTCGAGGCCCACGAGAAGCTGCTCGCCGAGGGCGTCCGCTCCCGGGTCGTCTCGATGCCCTCCTGGGAGATCTTCGAGCAGCAGACCGAGGAATACCGCAATCGCGTGCTGCCACCTGCGGTGAAGGCGCGGGTGGCGGTCGAGCAGGCGTCGACCTTCGGGTGGGAGCGATACGTCGGGACCTCGGGCGCGGTCATCGGCATGAAGACCTTCGGGGCCTCGGCGCCCCTCAAGGCGTTGCAGCGGAAGTTCGGATTCGAACCGAACTGGGTGGCGGCCACCGCCAGGGAGCTGCGCGACGCTCACCAGGGCCGGATCTGATCGATGCACGGGATCGATCGGCGGATCCTAGGACCAAGGTCCCATAGACCGCGTGCGCCCCGCCCCACATGCTGTGGGAGGCCGGGCCGTTGACAGGAGGCGGCAATGAGCGCAAGGGCACAGGCCGATCCAAAGGACCATCCTCAGCCGGGACTATGATTCTGACCTCGTGACCATTCGCTTCGTGATAGTGCGCCCCGAGCGACTGGTCGCCTGATGAGCACAGGAGGAACATTTATGGCACGCATGGCGACCGACGTGAAGCCGACGACCGCGGCGGGCAAGCCCGCTCCGAAATCAGACCGCCTCTCCCCGGACGAGCTGCGCAAGATCGACTCCTACTGGCGAGCCTGCAACTACCTGGCCGCGGGCATGATCTATCTGCAGGCCAACCCGCTGCTGCGCGAGCCCCTGAAGCCCGAGCACGTCAAGCAGCGCCTGCTGGGGCACTGGGGCGCGAGCCCCGGGCTCAGCTTCGCCTATGTCCACCTCAACCGCCTGATCAACAAGTACGACCTCGACGCCATTTTCCTGGCCGGGCCCGGCCACGGCGCGCCGGGCGTGCTCGGCCCCGTCTATCTCGAGGGCACCTACTCCGAGATCTTTCCGAACAAGGCGGAGGACGTGGAGGGAATGCGCGCCTTCTTCAGGGAATTCTCGTTCCCGGGGGGGATCGGCAGCCACTGCACCCCGGAGACGCCGGGCTCCATCCACGAGGGCGGCGAGCTCGGCTACAGCGTCTCCCACGCCTTCGGCGCCGCCTTCGACAACCCGGACCTGCTGGTCACGGTGATGGTGGGTGATGGCGAGGCCGAGACCGGTCCGCTGGCCACCTCCTGGCATTCCAACAAGTTCCTGAACCCCATCCGCGACGGCGCGGTGCTGCCGATCCTGCATCTGAACGGCTACAAGATCAACAACCCGACGTTGCTTGCGCGCATCTCCCCCGAGGAGCTCGACCACCTGTTGCGGGGCTACGGCTGGACACCCCACTTCGTGGAGGGCCACGACCCGGCGCTCATGCACCAGCAGATGGCCGCGACCCTCGAGGACTGCGTGCTCGAGATCCGCCGGATCCAGCAGGAAGCGCGCAAGAGCGGCCAGCCGACGCGCCCACGGTGGCCGATGATCGTGCTGCGCAGCCCCAAGGGCTGGACCGGTCCCAAGACGGTGGATGGCCACCGGGTGGAAGGGTTCTGGCGCTCCCACCAGGTGCCGCTCTCCGGCATGCACAACAATGCCGCCCACATGAAGCAGCTCGAGGAGTGGATGCGCAGCTACCGGCCCGAGGAGCTCTTCGACGCCGGCGGGCGGCTGATCCCCGAGCTCAAGGCGCTCGCCCCCAAGGGTCCACGCCGCATGAGCGCCAATCCGCACGCCAACGGCGGGGTGCTGCGGAAGCCCCTGCGCATGCCGGATTTCCGCCGGTACGCCATCAAGGTGGACAAGCCCGGCCAGGTCGCCGCGGAGAACACGCGCCCGCTCGGGCAGTTCCTGCGCGACATCATGCGCGACAACATGACGAACTTCCGGGTCTTCGGGCCCGACGAGAACACCTCGAACCGCCTCGACGCGATCTACGAGGTGAGCAAGAAGCTGTGGCTGGCCGAGTATCTGCCTGAGGACGCCGACGGCGGGCAGCTCGCACCCGACGGCCGGGTGCTGGAGATGCTCTCGGAGCACACGCTCGAGGGCTGGCTCGAGGGCTACCTGCTGACCGGTCGCCACGGGTTCTTCTCCACTTACGAGGCGTTCGCCCACGTCATCGATTCGATGTTCGGCATGCACGCCAAGTGGCTGGCCAGTAGCCGCGAGCAGCCGTGGCGCGCGCCGGTCTCCTCGCTGAACCTGCTGCTGACCTCGACGGTGTGGCGCCAGGATCACAACGGGTTCACCCACCAGGATCCGGGCTTCCTCGACGTGGTCCTGAACAAGGATCCGCACGTCTGCCGCATCTACCTGCCGCCGGACGTGAACACCCTGCTCTGCGTGGCTGACCACTGCCTGCAGAGCACGGGCTACATCAACGTGATCGTCTCGGACAAGCAGAAACACCTGCAGTACATGACGATGGACGAGGCCATCGGACACTGCACGAAGGGCCTCAGCATCTGGGACAAGGCGAGCAACGATCAGGGAGCCGAGCCCGACGTGGTGATGGCCTGCGCCGGCGACATCCCCACCAAGGAGGCACTGGCCGCCGTCGTGCTGCTGCGGGAGGACTTCCCGGCGCTGAAGATCCGCTTCATCAACGTGGTGGACCTCTACCGGCTGATGCCCGCGAGTGAGCATCCCCACGGCCTCTCGGACCGGGACTTCGACAGCCTGTTCACCACGGACAAGCCCATCATCTTCAACTTCCACGGCTACCCCTGGCTGGTCCACCGGCTCACGTATCGACGGACCAATCACGGGAACCTCCACGTGCGCGGCTACAAGGAGAAGGGCAACATCAACACGCCGCTCGATCTGGCCATCCAGAACCAGATCGATCGCTTCAGCCTGGCGATCGACGTGATCGACCGGGTGCCGTCGCTGCAGCGAACGGGCGGGCACGCCAAGGAGCGGCTCCGCAACCTGCAGATCGAGTGTCAGCGCTACGCCTACGAGCACGGCGTCGACAAGCCGGAGGCCGACCAGTGGACATGGCCGTACTGACGCGGAGCCGGGCATGAGCGAGCGTCCCGCAGGGGGCTGAACGGCGAGGGGAGGACCATGGCCGATCCCGCGCGGCGGGTGTTCGCCATCCGGCACGGCGAGACCGAGTGGAGCCTGAACGGACGGCACACCGGCACGACCGACATTCCCTTGACGGACAACGGGCGCCGGCTCGCCACGCAGCTCCGCCCGATGCTGGCCCGGACTCGTTTCGTGACGGTGCTCACGAGCCCGTTGAAGCGTGCGCGGGAGACCTGCGAGCTGGCCGGCCTTGGCGGAGCGGCGGTCGTCGACCCCGATCTGGTCGAATGGAACTACGGGAAGTACGAGGGCCTGACCCCTGCGCAGATACACGCGACCGCCCCGGGCTGGCTGATCTTCCGGGACGGATGCCCCGGCGGGGAGACGCCGGTGGAGATCGGAGCCCGTGTGGATCGGGTGATCGCGCGGGTGCGGGCGGTCGAGGGGGACGTCGCGCTCTTTGCGCACGGCCACGTGCTCCGCGTGCTGGGGGCGTGCTGGCTCGGGCTGCCTCCGGAGGCCGGGCAGCACTTCCTGCTCGACACCGGCACGCTGAACATCTTGAGCTACTACCGCGGAGTCCCCGCCCTGAAGACGTGGAACGCGCCGATGGCGGGATAGGAGGATTCACATGAGCATCGACGAGGTCGAAAGCATCGCGAGAGCGCTGGTCGCGGACGGGAAAGGCATCCTGGCCGCCGACGAGTCGGTATCCACGCTGACCAAGCGGTTCGACACGCTGGGGATCAAGTCCACCGAAGACAGCCGGCGGACGTACCGGGAGATGCTCTTCACCGCGCCGGAGGCGGCCACCTTCACCAGCGGCGTCATCATGTACGATGAGACGATCCGACAGAAGAGCTCGAGCGGGACACCGCTCCCACAGGTCCTCGCCAAGCAGGGGATCATACCCGGCATCAAGGTCGATATCGGGGCGAAGCTGCTCGCCGGCTCGCCCGACGAGCAGGTCACCGAGGGGCTCGACGGGCTGCGCGAGCGTCTCGCCGAGTACCGGAACATGGGGGCCCGCTTCGCCAAGTGGCGGGCGGTCATCCGCATCACCGACGCGCTGCCGAGCCCGACGTGCGTGAGCGTGAACGCCCACGCCCTCGCGCGCTACGCTGCGCTCTGTCAGGAGGGGGGTCTCGTCCCGATCGTCGAGCCCGAGGTGCTGATGGACGGGCCGCACTCCATCGAGCGGTGCGAGGAGGTCACGAGCACCGTCCTCCACGCGGTCTTCGATGCCCTCTCCGGGCAGCGGGTCGCGCTGGAGGCGATGCTGCTCAAGCCCAACATGGTCATCGCGGGCAAGGCCTGTCCACGCCAGGCCTCCGTGCCGGAGGTCGCGATCGCGACCCTCCGGTGCCTGCGCCGACACGTCCCCGCCGCGGTGCCCGGCATCGTGTTCCTGTCCGGCGGCCAGAGCGACCGGGTGGCGACCGCTCACCTGAACGCCATCAACCGTCTGCCCGGGCCCCGGCCCTGGAAGATCAGCTTTTCCTACGGACGCGCGCTGCAGGACCCGGCGCTCGAGGCCTGGCACGGACGCGATGAGAACCTGAATGCCGGCCGGCAGGCCCTTTCGCAGCGGCTGCGCTGCAACGGCGCGGCCAGCCTCGGCACCTACACCGACGACATGGAGGTGGCGGCCGGGGCAGCGCCCTCGCCGCATCGTGGAGCCTGGCACGACGACTGACGCGCCGCCCGCGTCGCGCCGCTCACCGACGATAGCTACCGAGCGACGAGAGGCGACTCATCGCAGTTGGAAGGATCGGATCAGACGAAGGCCTGATAGCGCCGGTCGATCGGCTCGTCATTCGCGCATCGGTTCCAGAGACCGAGGAAGCCGTAGACGGCGACAAGCCGGGCCACGACGACAGCGACGCTAGCATAGGCAATGTAGCTCATGTCGGCAGCGCTCGCGGCTCGCAGGCGGTTCAGGAACGTGTTGACGGTTTAGACCGTCACGCCCTTCGTGTTTTCGGTTGCGTCTGGGTTGCGGATGGTGGCTTCTGGCGTGTCGTCCAGCCGGTCCGTGACGGAGAGTCACGCACGGGTAATATCGCGCCCCTCATGAGGTGCTGGCGGCGGAGAAGCCTTGCCCTTCCTGGATCGCTCGCTCATGCGTTCCAAGAGCACATAGAACACCGGAACAAAAGGGATGGCCAGAAGTGTCGAGGCGAGCATCCCACCGAAGACCACCGTGCCGATGGCCTGCTGGCTGGCGGCGCCCGCCCCGAAGGCGACCACCAGCGGCACCACTCCCAGGATGAAGGCGAACGATGTCATCACGATGGGGCGGAATCGCCGACGGGTCGCTTCGACGGCGGCCTCCGCTATGGACAGGCCCTCCCGGTGCAGGTCGCGGGCGAATTCCACGATGAGAATGGCGTTCTTGCTCGCCAGGGCGATCATCAAGACGAGACCCACCTGGCTGTACAGGTTGCTGTCGTAGCCGCGGCTCATGAGCGCCAGGACGACCCCCACCAGGGCCAAGGGGACCACCAGGATGACGGCGCCGGGAGAGGTCCAGCTCTCGTACAGCGCGGCAAGCACCAGGTAGACCAGGATGATGGAGAGGGCATAGATCAGGTAGGCCTGATAGCCCACTTGCTTCTCCTGATAGCTCGTTGAGGTCCAGTCATAGGCCATGCCCTGGGGCAACGTCTCGCGGGCCAACTGCTCCATGAGACTGAGGGCCTCTCCGGAGCTGAACCCCGGAGCGGCGGAGCCGTAAATGGACGCCGCCGGGTAGAGGTTGTAGCGGGTGACCAGCTCCGAGCCCTGGATCTGCTTGACCTTCAGCAAGGCGTTCAGCGGGACCATCTCCCCGTTCTGATTGCGAACATAGAGATTTCTCATGTCCTTGGCCTGGAGACGGTAGCGGCTGTCGGCCTGGATATAGACCTGGTAGACCTGGTTGAACTTGTTGAAGAAGTTGATAAACGACGAACCCAGATAGGCCTGGAGGGTGTCGAACACGCTCGACGGCAGCACTTGCAGCGACTGCGCCTTGGTCCGGTCGATGTCCAGGTAGACCTGGGGGCTGTGGGCGCTGAAGGTGGTGGCCAGGCGCTGCAGGTTGGGGTGGGAATTGCCTTTCTGGATGAGCTCGGCCGCGTTCCGCTGGAGTTCCGCCAGACCGAGGCTCGCGCGATCCTCTACCATCATCTGGAAGCCGCCCGTCTGGCCCAGGCCTCGGATCGGCGGCGGGACCACGACAAAGGCCAGGGCTTCCTGGATCCCGGCCAGCTCGCGGTTGAGGTTGGAGACGATGCGGTCCTGGTCGAGAGCTTTGCCCCGTTCTTTCCAGCTCTTGTAAACGACAAACGTCGTGGAGATATTGGGGACGTTGGCGAAATCCAGGACTGAGAAGCCCCCGATGTGGACCCAGGCCGCGATCCCCTCGGTTTTCTGCAGTATGGCGTTGACCTTCTGCGCAACCTCTATTGATCGAGGCTGGGAAGCGCCTTCGGGGAGGACGGACACCAAGATGGCATAGCCTTGATCTTCGGTGGGGAGAAAGCCCGTGGGCCGGTGCGCGAATTCCCAGACGGTCACGCCGATGATGATGGCAAACACGATGAGCATGATGACCGGCCGCCTCACCATCCGGCGGACGACGCCCACGTAGGCATTGGTTGTCGCCTCGAAGACCCGATTGAATCCCCGGTAGAACCAGTTGAGAGGTCTGTCCCCGCGTGGCTTCAACCAGAACGCGCACTGGACCGGCTTCAAGGTGAGCGCGTTGAGGGCGCTGATGACGGCGGTGGCGGCGATGACGAGCGCGAACTGTCGGAAGATCTGCCCGGTGATTCCCGGCAGGAACGCGGCGGGCAGGAAGACGGACACGAGGGCCAGGGTGATCCCCATCACGGGCCCGGTCAGCTCCTGCATCGCCTTGATGGTCGCCTCCTTGGGGGGCATCCCCTGCTCGATGTAGTAGGAGCTGTTTTCCACGATGATGATGGCGTCGTCCACCACGATGCCGATGGCCAGGATCAGGGCGAACAGGGTCATGAGGTTGATGGTGAAGCCGAGCGCGGCCATGGCGATGAAGGCGCCGATGATGGTGACCGGAACGGTGGTGGCGGGAACCAGCGTCCCTCGGAAGTTCTGCAGGAACAGCAGGATCACGATGAGCACCAGGACGCCGGCGATGAAAAGAGTCCAGTACACGCCGGAGATGGCCTCCCGGACAAAGAGGGTAGTGTCGTACCGGATGGAGTACTTCATGCCCTCGGGAAACTGCTGGCTCATCTCCGCCATGGCCTTGTACACGAGGTCGGCGACGGCAATGACATTGGCCCCTGGCAGGGGGAACACCAGGATCTGCGTCGATTTGTGCCCGGTGAATCGCGAATAGTTGCTGAAGCTCTGCTGGCTCAGGTCCACCCGGGCGACATCGCGCAGCCGAACGATCTGCGCGGCGGTGCCGGTCGTGGACTTGATGATGATGTCTTCGAACTGGCTCGCATCGGATAGCCGGCCAAGGGCATTGATGGTGAACTGGAAGGGCTGATCTGGCGGCACCGGCGGCCCACCGAGCTGCCCGGCGACCACCTGGACATTCTGCCCTTGGATGGCGGCCAGGGCATCCGCGGTCGTGAGCCCAAAGGTCTGGAGCCGCTTCGGGTCCAGCCAGACCCTCATGCTGTAGGGACCTGCCCCGAATATCCTCACCTGGCCGACACCCGGAAGCCGGGCCAGCGGGTTCTGCAAGTTGATGATGGCGTAGTTGGAGAGGAAGATCTCGTCGAACCGATCATCATCGGAATAGAGACTGGCTACGAGCAGGATGTTGGGGGAGACCTTCCGGACGGTGACGCCCTGGGCCTGAGCGCCCCCCGGAAGCTGGGACAATGCGCTGTTGGCGAAGTTCTGGACCAGGGCCAGAGACGTGTCGATGTCCGTCCCCACGTCGAAGGTGACGGTCAGGGTATAGGAGCCGTCGCTGGCGCTGGCAGAGGACATGTAGATGGCACCTTCCACGCCATTGATCGCCTGCTCGAGCGGCACCCCGATCGTCGCCGCGACGACCTCGGCGCTCGCTCCCGGATACCGCGTGCTCACCTGGATGGTCGGCGGAACGATCTCGGGATACTGGGCCACGGGCAGGCGATAGAAGAACACCGCCCCGATGATGATGGTGATGAAGGCGATGACGTTGGCGAAGATCGGCCGCTCGATGAAGAATTCGGAGATCACGGCCCGACCTTCCGCGGCGGAAGCGACGGAGACGCGCCTTGCTCCGGCAGGCGTGCGCCTCCTTCCTGTTCAGGAGTGACCTGCCGTCCGGGAGCGGCCCTCAGGAGACCGTTGACAACCACCCGCTCCGTCCCTTTGAGGCCTTCGTCGATAGCCCGCAGGCTGTCCAGTGCGGGGCCGGTCTTGACGCTCCGGCGCTCCACGACGTTCTTCTCGTTCACCACGAATACATAAGAGCCTTGCTGGTCATGACCGATCGCCACCTCGGGGACCAGGAACGCAGCTCTCTGCTCGACGGGCACCCGCACGCGGGCATACAGGCCCGAAAGGATCTGTCCGTTCGCGTTGGGGAGGACGCCTCGCATGAGCAGGGTGCCCGTGGTGGTGGTCAGGCTAATGGCGGCAAAGTCAAGGTATCCCCGGTGGGGATAGCCTTCTTCACTTGGCAGACCCGCAAAGACCGGCCACTTCTGAGCATCAGCGGGTCCGGGGATCCCGCGTCTCCTTTTCAGGAGGCTGGCCAAGTCGACGTCGCTGATGTTGAAGTAGACATACATCGGATCGACCTGGTTGATCTGGGCGAGCACCGTGTTTTCGCCTGCACCGACGAGATTGCCGGGATCCTTCAATCGACGGTCCATTCGTCCATCGAAAGGAGCCCGGACATCCGTATAGCTCAGATTGAGTTGGGCCAGATCACGCTGTGCCTCGGCCGAGTGGAGGTTGGCCTGAGCGTTGTCCCTCTGGAAGCGCCAGTTGTCGACGTCGGACTGCGAGCCGGCCTTCTCCAGAACGAGGTTGGAGTAGCGAGTGAATTGGGCTTCGGCATACGCCAGCTGCGCCCGGTACTGCAAGATGGCTGCTTCAGCCTGCCGCAGGTTGTCCTGATAGGTGTTTTGCTGGATGAGAAAGAGCGGCTGGCCCTTCTTCACGATTTGCCCATCCTGGAACAGAACCTTTTCCAGGTAGCCCGCAACCCGGGCGACCAGTTGTACCGTGTAGATGGCCTGGGTGTTGCCGGTGAGCTCCAGATCATCGGTCACCACCCGCTGTACCGGCTGCGCGACCGTCACCTTCGGAGGAGGCGGGGGTTGTTGCTTGGGTTTTTCTCCGCAGCCCGACAGGAAGAGGAAGAGCACGGGAACCATGAGCCACACCTGCAGCCCTCTGACTGGATGAGAGGTCGCTTTTTTTCTGCAAGCCGTCATGGTTGTTTCTCGCTCGGGCCTTGGTTCGGTCACCAGTCCGGTAGCCGCGGAGTGGATTTGGGCTCACGCGAGGCCGGCAGATTGTAGGCAGACGGGGCCAGCAGGTGGCCCCAATTCGTGCGCTTTTCCATCTCCGCCCTGATGTCGGGAGGCACCAGCTCCCGGCCCTCTCGGATCTCCCAGCCGCCCCCCAGCGCGCGGTACACGCCAACGAGGCTCGTGGAAATGGTGCCCAGGGTACTGGCCAGGCTGTCCTGTTGATTCAGCAGAGCCTGCTGGGCGGTCAGAACCGTCGTGAAATCCGTCACGCCCTCCCGGTACTGCCGAATGGCGAGAGTGACAGCGGTTTGGGCGGAGGTGACGCTCTGGGCCAGGAGATCCGCCCGGTCTTGAGCGCGCAGGAAGGCGGCCAGATTGTCCTCCACATCCTGCTGGGCTGACAGGACGGCATTCTGAAAGGTGAGCAGTAGCTCCTGGAGCTTGGCGTCCTGCAGGCGGACGTTGTTCGTGATCTGGCCATAGTTGAAGATGTTCCACTGGACGGTGGGACCGGCCTGGACCGAGCGGCTTCCCCATCTGAACATATCGCTGAGCTTGAAGCTTCCCAGGTTCGTCGAGAGGAGGACGAGATTGCCGGTCAGGGAGAAGGCCGGAAACAGGTCGGCCTTGGCCACTCCGATCTGGGCGGACTGGGCGGCCGCCTGAAGCTCGGCGCTCCGGATATCCGGTCTGCGGCGCAGCAGGTCGGTCGGGATGCCCACGATGACCTGGGGTGGTGAAACGGGTATTCCCGAAAGGCCCGCCAGCAGATCGCTCAGATCGCTCGGTGGCGTGCCCAGCAGCACGCTGAGGGCATTCCGGGCCTGGCGGAGTTGCGCTTCCAGAGGCGGGATGGTGGCCAGGGTATTCAAGAGCGACGTCCTGGCCTGCTCTACATCCAATTGCGTCACGGTGCCGTACTTGAACCGGGCCTCGGCGATCTTCAGGCTTTCTTCCTGTGTCCGCACATTCTCGCGGGCGATGCGGATGCGCTCTTCAGCGGTCCGGATCGTGATATAGGAGTTGGCCACATCCGCGGTAAGCGTCACCAGCGTGTTGTCGTAGTCCGCCAGCGTCGAGAGCAGGCTGGCGTCGGCCGATTCGATCGTTCGTCGGAATTTCCCCCAAAAATCGAGTTCCCAACTCGCCTGAAGGCCGATCTGGGATTGCCAGTAGTCGAAGCTGCCGTTGAAGGCGGCGGCCGTTGAGGCTCGATCGCTTGTCCGGATATACTGGACCGAACCGATACCCTGCTGCGTCTGCGGGAAGATTTCACCGACGGCAATACCCAGCTGGGCTCGGGCTTGCAGGACGCGTACGCCCGCGCTTCGGAGCGAGAGGTTCTCCCGGTAGGCTCGCTCGATGAGGCGGTCCAGGATCGGATCGTTGAAGGCCCTCCACCAGTCGCGGTATTCCGAGGGTCCTGTCGTTACCCGCTGATCACCTGCATCCAGCCACCCTGGTGAGACCGTGGCCTTGGGTCGTACGAAGTCTGGCCCTACCATGCACCCGGCAGAGGCCGAGAGTACAGTGGCGAGCAGGATGACCTCAAATCTGAGGCGCTTCCTGCTATGTGGTAGCTTCATGTCAACGCCCGGTCGCTGCCTCCTGCGCAGCGCGGCAGTTGCTGAATTCGTAAGCAGCTGCCAATTGACTGTCCTCCGTCTGGATCACTACCCCAGTCAGGCTGCCTCCGCAATGCGTCTAGATCAAGTCGATCTCGAACGTGAGCGTGTTTGATATCGGCGGTTGCCGGCCTCGATTTGGACCAGCGACCGTTTCCGCAAACGAAGGTGAGCGGCATCTACGAGAGCGGTCAGCTATTCCACCGGTTCTGCGACCGAGAGAAAGGGGCACGCGCGAAGAGAGGCCGCCAT